>NZ_JBSFZS010000215.1:0-7225 GCF_053600395.1 Streptomyces sp. NPDC005070
ACGGCGATCTCCCGACGGCACTCGGGGCAGTTCCTGCGACGCGATGACATGTGATCAGTGTGCCCCGCGGCCCACGACTTCCGCCCCCCGGCCGCTCGATCAGTGCACCCCGCTGTCCCTGCTGTCCCGCTTCGCTCACCTGCTGGCCCATACGATCCGTCCCGCGTCCACCTCTTCGACGTTCGCCGTCTGCCCCGGAAATCCGGCTTCACTCCATCCGGCCGCGCATTCGTCCGCGGGACTCGGAAGCGGAGCCCGGAATCGGCGACGCGTACCGAGCCCGGCACCGGGTTCCGGCACGGTCAGGCCTCGTCGACCGTGACGGTGACGGGAGTGCCGACCTCGATCGTGCGGCTGACCGTGCAGAGCCGGTCGTGCGAGGTCTTGACGGCGCGGGGCAGGATGGCACGGGCGCGGTCGCCGGCCTCGCCGTCCGGGAACGCCACGGAGAAGGTGACCGTGAGGCCGGTCATCCGGTTCCCGAGCTCGTCGCTGATCTTGTCGCCGCTCACGGTCAGGGTGAACCGCGTGGGCTCCACGTGGCGGCCGGTCGCGACATCGACGTCCGCCGCGGTGCAGCCCCCGATGGCGGCGAGCAGCAGTTCGACCGGGGTGAACCGCTCCTCCCCGCCGGATCCGGACCCGGTGCCGAAGTCGATCGTCCCGCCCCGTGCGTTCGTCGCGGTGAAGTGCCCGGTGCCGGTCCGGTCGACGGTGACGCGGCGCAGAGTGTCGTCAGTCATACCGCCGACCCTAATGTCGCGCCGCGTCGCCCGCCTCGGATGCCCCCGCGGCTCAGTCGGGCGGGTTCGGGCTGACGACCCCGAGGTCGTAGGCGAGGATGACCGCCTGGACGCGGTCGCGGACGCCCACCTTCGACAGGACCCGGCCGACATGCGTCTTGACCGTCGACTCCGCCACGACGAGCCGCCCGGCGATCTCGCTGTTGCTCCACCCCTCGCCGATGGCGACGAAGATCTCGTACTCGCGCTCGGTGAGGGCGTGGATGCGGGGGTCGTCCATCGGCCCGGCGGTGCCCGAGGGATCGCGCGGCAGGTGCCGGGCGTACGTGTCCAGGAGACGCCGGGTCAGGGCGGGCGCGATCACCGCGTCGCCCGCGGCGACCGCCCGGATCCCGGCGAGCAGTTCCTCCGGATGGGCGTCCTTGAGGAGGAACCTGCTGGCACCCGCGCGCAGCGCGGCGTAGGCGTACTCGTCCAGGTCGAACGTGGTGAGGATCAGCACCCGGGAGCGGCCGCCGGAGGCGACGACCCGGCGGGTGGCCTCGATGCCGTCCATGCCGGGCATCCGTACGTCCATGAGGATCACGTCCGGGCGCAGTTCGGCGGCCCTGCGGACGGCCTCGCCGCCGTGGGACGCCTCGCCGACGACATCGGTGTCCGGAGTGCTCTCCAGGAGCATGCGGAAACCGAGGCGCTGCAGCGGCTGGTCGTCGACGATGAGCACGCTGGTCACGCGGCACCGCCCGTGACGGCAGAGGGAGCGAGGTCGGTCCCGTCCGGAGGGGTGAGATCGAGGGTGGCCCGCAGAGTCCATCCGCCGTCGGGGGCTGGCCCCGCGACGACCGTCCCGTCGTAGAGCGCCGCGCGTTCTCTCATACCGGGGATTCCATGTCCTTCGTCGTCGTGCGGCCCGGGGCGCACGGTGCCGGTGCCCGGGCCGGTGTCGTGGACGTCGATGTGCAGGAGCGTCTTCTCGACGCTCACCCTGAGATCGACGCGTGTCTCGGGCCCTGCGTGCTTGAGGGCGTTGGTGAGGGCCTCCTGGACGATGCGGTACACGGCGAGCTGGACGCCGCGGTCCAGACCGCCCAGTTCGCCGCTGCCGCGGTGCACGACCACCGGCCCGGCGGCCCGGATCCGCTCGCACAGGGCGTCGATGTCCCCGATCCCCGGCTGCGGACTCAGCTCGGGCGCGCTGGGTGCCAGGGTCTGCTCACGCAGGACCCCGAGCATGCGGCGCAGTTCGCCGAGCGCCTGCCGCCCGGTGTCACCGATGAGCAGCAGGGCCTGTTTCCCGCGTTCCGGCGCGAGGTCGCTCGCGTACGCGCCGCCGTCGGCCAGGGTGATGATGACGGAGAGGTTGTGGCCGACGATGTCGTGCATCTCGCGGGCCACGCGGGTGCGTTCGGCGGCGGCGGCCAGTTTGCTGCGCTGGTCGCGTTCGACCTCCAGCCGGGTCGCGCGGTCCCGCAGGACGGCGAGCTGGCCGCGCCGGATCCGGACGGCCAGACCGAGCGCGACGGCCGCGGTTATGGTGCTGAAGAGGAAGAACAGCGCGTCGAGCACATGCACACCGGCCGGCAGGCGTACGGCGACCAGTCCCAGCGCGCCGGCGGTGACCGCGCAGGCCAGGGGCAGCCGCCGCAGTTCTCCGTGCAGGACCAGACTGTAGAGGGCGATGAGGACGGCGACGTCGGCGCGCAGCCAGACGCCCAGCGCGAGCTGGAGGATGAGCACCGCGGTGATCACCGAGAAGGCGAGGAAGGGCCTCCGGCGCCGCCACAGCAGCGGGAGCACCAGCCCGGCCTGCAGCGCGAGCGTTCCCGGCAGGGGCAGTCGGGTGAACTCGGTGTCGAACGGATGGTGCCGGCCGTCGCCGTCGTGCACGAGGTCCGGCAGGCAGAACAGCAGCGCGACGACGGCCGTCACGACCGCGTCGAGCATCCAGGGATGCCTGCGGTCGCCCCGCTTGAGCCGGCGGCCGATGCGGGACAGCGCACGGGCCAGCGGGTGGTTCCACGGCAGTTCCGCCTCCGCGAAGGGCGGGTCCTCCGCCGGGGCGGGCGGGGCGGTGTCGTCGGTGTTCATGGGAGTCACTGGTCCGCGTTCATGGGTCTCACCTGTTCATTGTGGGTCCGGTCGCGTCCTCGTACGCGCCTCCCTTCATCCTTTACGGGTGCCACCGGGGTCATCTCCTACGGCCGCCACCGCCGGGTTTCCTCGTACGGGCGCCACCGCGGGTCGTTCGCGATGGCGCCCGGGGTGCGGGTGCGGGGGCTGTGCCGGGGGTGTCAGGCGTCCGTGCGGACGAGACGGCAGGCGGCGCCCGCCAGCGCCAGCACGGTCCAGCCGAGGAAGACCACCAGTCCGGCGGTGGGCGACAGCGAGGTCGAGTCGTGGGTCAGCGCGAACATCGACTCGCCCGCGTTGCTCGGCAGGTACGGGCTGATGTTGTCCTGCCACGAGCTGGGCAGCAGCGAGATCAGGCCGGGCACCAGCATCAGCGAGGCGACCAGGACCGAGATGCCGCCGGCGACCGAGCGGAGCAGAGCGCCCAGGGCCGTGCCGATCACACCGACCAGACCGAGGTAGAGACCCGCGCCCAGCAGACTGCGGAACACGCCCGAGTCGGACAGGGTGAGGGCCGCGGGCGTGCCCGAGACGATGCCGCTGTCGATCGTGAACGCGGCGAAGACGCCGACGGTCGCGACGACCAGGGCGATCAGCCCGAACACCGAGGCCTTGGACCACAGCACCGGCAGCCGGCGCGGCACGGCGGCCAGCGTGGAGCGGATCATGCCGGTCGAGTACTCACCGGCGGTGATCAGCACGCCCAGCACGCCGAGCGCCAGTTGCGCGAAGTTCGTACCGAACACGGAGAGGCTGAGCGCGGTGGCCGTGGCGTCGTCCCGGTGCAGGGGCCGCCCGGAGTTGAGCTCGGACTTGTAGTGCACGGCGGCGATCACGCCGAACGCGACCAGGAACAGCAGCCCGAGCCCAAGCGTGATCCAGGTGGAGCGCAGGGACCACAGCTTCGCCCACTCCGAGCGCAGCACACGGCGCCCGGTGACCTTGTACTCCGGACGGGCCGGCTGCGCGGGGGCGGGCGCCGGGCTGTCGGTGACGGTGACGGTACTCATGCCGCCCTCCCAGGGGCCTCGACGGTGGCGCTGGCGTGATACTCGACGGCGTCGCGGGTCAGGTCCATGAACGCCTCTTCGAGGGAGACGGTCCGGGAGCTGAGCTCGAACAGCGGGATGCCGTGCTCGGCGGCCTTGAGACCGATGGCCCGCGCGGACAGACCCGTCACCTGGAGCTCCTCGGAACCGGCCGTACCGGTGATCTCGACGCCGGGACCGGCCAGCACGTCGCGCAGCCGGGACGCCTGGTCGGACGCCACGGTGACGGTGTCGCCGCCGGCCTGCTGGACGAGCTCACGCACGGTGGTGTCCGCCAGCAGACGCCCTCGTCCGACGACGATCAGGTGGTCGGCGACGAGCGCCATCTCGCTCATCAGGTGCGAGGAGACGAAGACCGTACGGCCGTCCGCCGCGAGTCCGGTCAGCAGGTTGCGGATCCACAGCACGCCCTCGGGGTCGAGGCCGTTGACCGGTTCGTCGAGCATGATCGTGGCCGGGTCGCCGAGGAGGGCCGCGGCGATGCCGAGGCGCTGGCCCATGCCGAGGGAGAAGGCGCCCGCGCGCTTCCTGGCCACGGACTGAAGACCGGTCAGTTCGATGACCTCCTCCACCCGGCGGCGCGGAATGCCGTGGGTGTAGGCCTGAGCCATGAGGTGGTCGAAAGCGGAACGGCCCGGGTGGATCGACTTGGCCTCCAGCAGGGCGCCGACCTCCTGGAGCGGGGCGCTGTGCTGTGCGTAGTGCTTGCCGTTGACCGTGACGCTGCCGCCGGACGGCGCGTCCAGCCCGACGATCATGCGCATGGTGGTCGACTTGCCCGCGCCGTTGGGGCCCAGGAAGCCGGTGACGGTGCCGGGCTTCACGACGAAGTCCAGCCGGTCCACCGCCGTCTTCTCCCCGTACCGCTTCGTCAGCTGATGTGCCTCGATCATCGAAGTTCCCTTGCTTTCGGGGGCAGGCCCCCCACCTGACTGCTCACCAACCACGCTAGGAGACGTCGGCCCCGGATCCGTGGTACCGGAGAGCCCGGTTGGGCGGAGGCGCGTAGTACCGCGGTATCACCCCGCTACGGCGCTCGGATGACAGGGCCGGTCCGGTGCGGCTCCCGCACGCCCGCCAAAATGGCAGGGCTGACAATTGACAGACCCGGCGCATGGTGGTGAGGGTGTGACCATGCCAGAGAGAACCGAGAAGCCAGGTCTGCGCGAGCGGAAGAAGGAAGAGACCCGGCGCGGACTGCGCGAGGCCGCCGGCCGGCTCTTCGCCGAACACGGTTTCGCGCAGACCACGGTGGCCGACATCGCCACGGAGGCGAACGTGTCGGAGCGGACCTTCTTCCGCTACTTCGACAGCAAGGAAGCCCTGCTCCTCCCCGACGGGATCGAGCTCTTCGCCCGCATAGAGGAAGCCTTCCTGGCGCGGCCGGACAGCGACACGCCGCTCGAAGCGGCCTGTGGCGCCATCACGGACGCGGTCTCCTACTTCGCCACCAGCAGCCTGACCGCACTCGCCCATCCGCTCGGCGAGATCCGTGAACAGGCGCGCGAGGGCCTGTCCCGGCAGTTCCAGCAGTTCGAGGCGCGCCTGACCGCACTCGTCCTGGAGCGCCTTCCGGCGGAGGCGCCGGACGCGGACCTTCAGGCAGCCGTCATCGCCAACTGCGCGCTGGGCGCCGCGCGCGCCGTCCTGCGGACCCTGCGCGACCGCCGTACGGCCGGAGTGCCCGTGGAGCCCGACCGTCTGCTCCCGCAGGCGTTCACCTTCCTGACCATGATCGGAGCCACCCCCTCGTGAACCGTCGCCGTCGCTACGCCGTCACCGCGATATGCCTGACCGCGGTGGTCGCGGCAGCCGTGACCACCGACCTCGTCGTGGAGCACAAGGTGCGGGGCCAGGTCGCGGAGACCGCCGCGTGCCGTCTCGGCGCGACCAAGGGGGTGCGGGTCGACCTCGACGACACCCTGGCCGGACTCGAGGCGCTCACCGGCACGGTCGGCGCCGTCCATGTCAGCGCCGAGGGCGTGCGCCGTCAGGGCACCGACATGGACGTCGACGCGCACCTGCGCGACGTGTCGACCGGCGGCGCCACCTCGGGCGGGACCGCCACGGCCACCATCGCCTACGACGCGCTGGACCGGAGTGCCGGAGTCCGGGGTGGCGCCGGCGCCGACGGGCTGAAGACGGGCACGGACGGCACCCGTCTCACCCTCACGGGCTCCGCGGGCGGTACCGGGCTGCCCGTCACGGTGGCCACCACCCTGTCCACCACGGCCCACAGCCTCACCATCACCCCCGCGAGCGTCCTGGTCCTCGGCCGCGAAGTCCCGGTGTCGGAGCTCTCCGCCCTGCCGGGCGCCGGGGGGCTCGCGGCCAGGCTCAAGCCGCGCACCATCGAGATCCGGGAGCTGCCCCGCGGCACCGCGCTCGTCGGCGCCCATGCCGAAAGCGCCGGTCTCGTCCTGGACTTCACCGTGGCCCCCGCCGGTGCGCGGCAGGCGGTGCGGACGGCGAGTACGGCGCGTACGGCGTCCGTGTGCGCGTCGGGGAAGGGGCAGGCGGAGAGCTGATTCCACGCGTCCGTGAGGTGCGGTGCGGGGTGCGGGTGGGGAGTGTGGGGTTCGGGGTGCGAGGTGCCGGGTGCGATAAAAATGGCAGAGCTGACAATTGACGGCACTGTCATCTTCCCGGTTAAGTTGTGGCAGCCCTGTCACTTCTTCTGGAGGCGCGGTGTCCCTTCCCCCTGCCCCGCTGTCCCTGGCGCCGCTTCCCGTCGCGCCCCGGCCGTCCGCCCTGCACCGCACGGGCGCCTACTGCGCACGGCACGCCGTGTGGGTGATCGCCGCCTGGCTTGTGGTGCTGGCGGCCGCGTTCGCGGGCCGGCACGCGGTCGGCGCGGCCTTCGGTGACGAGGTCACCCTCCCCGGCAGCCAGGCGAGCAGCGGCGCCGGCCTGCTGGCGAAGTCCGACCCCGCGGCGGGCGCGGCCGGCGGAAAGGTCGTCTTCCACGTCGGCTCGGGCAAGGTGTCCGACCACGCCGCCGGTCTGGAGGCGACGCTCGGACGGCTGAGGGGCCTGCCTCATGTCACCGCCGTCGCCGCACCGGTGACCAGCACCGACGGCGCGACCGCGTACACCGCCGTGTCCTTCGACCGGAAGCTCAAGTCACTCGGCCACGGCTACACCGAGCGGCTCGACGAGGCGACGGCTCCCGCCAGGGACGCCGGAATCGGCGTCGGCTACGGAGGCGACCTGCACGACATCGTGCGTGCCCCCGCCGACGACGCCACCGCCGAGGCCATCGGCGTCGGCGCCGCCCTCGTCGTGCTGCTGCTCGCCTTCGGC
>NZ_JBSFZS010000216.1:0-7198 GCF_053600395.1 Streptomyces sp. NPDC005070
GTCGCTTCGGGCGGATCCGCCCGAAGCGACGACTGGGCCACGGGTACCGTCCGCCGTACGGTGGTCGTATGGGCAGGGACGGAGTGCCCCGGCTGCGGCTGGTCGTCGTCGCGGTCGACGGGGGCGGGCCGAGGTTGTGCCGGGGGTGCGGTGGGCCGTTGATGCCGTCGGCGAAGTCGACGGCGGTGTTCTGTGAGGACGCGTGCCGTGTGGTGTCCGAGACCACGGTCAACGTCAGGGCGTTCCGGCGCCGAGGCCTGTCCGGCGCGGACTGCCGCGGTCGATGGTGAACACGACGCTGCTGCCCGTCTGCAGCGGGGTGGTGAAGATCGCATGGGCGGCCGCCTGGCCGAATGCCGGGTGAGTGCGGCCGTGTTGGGTCAGCCCGCCCGTACCGAGGCGGCTCAATCCGGAGACCTGCGTGTTGAGAATCTGAGCTCCGATCACTTCTCCAACGGTCAGCCGATATTCGGCGTCCAGGACGGGCCTGAAGAGGTGAGCCTGGACCCTGATTTCACGGTCCGTTCCTAAGTATTTGCGAGCGACGACACAAAACTCCACAGAGTGGAATCCGCTGTGCCGGCGCAGCTCCGACAGGGGGAACCTGAATTCGACGGCCGGGGATCCTCTCAACATGGTCTGGTGTGGTGACGCTTGCTCCAACTGCTGACCGTCGACCCGTACGTGATCGACGCGGAAACTTTCGCGGTCCATCACCTCAAGCCCGTCATCGACCTGCCAGCGAAATACATACCTGTTGTCGTTGGCCAGGACACTGAACGGCTCGTCGGTCAGAGAGGACACACAGATGAATCTTAATTCCCTGGGAATTTCCGGTACTTGATACGAGACCCTCATTGCCTGGACGGCGTACCCGTCGGCTTCGAGGCCGTCCAGGTGGCAGTCCCATCGGTAGCGGGTCAGGGCCCCGGTGAAGAGGTTTTCACGGATCGGTTCGAGGACTTCGCGTAGAGCATGGTCAATGGCCTGGTTCACCTGCAACGTCGTGTCGCGGATGGTGATCTGGCCGAAGATGAAGCTGACCATCGCGGCCGAGACCAGCGTCGTGCCAACGATCTCGAATGATTTGACGATGACATCGTCGTGAGCGCGGTTCACTGAGAGGATCAGAGCCACCGCTCCGACCACAAGCACCAGGAGATTGTAGATGCGCACCGTGCGCCGGACTTCTGCGATGACATTGCGCTGATCAGCCATAGGAGAATCCGGCTACACAGGTTCCCCGAGGATCCGCCACACGTCTGCGATGCAGTCGCCGATCTCTATGCCGACTGTCGCAGTGTCCGGCTGATTCTCGGTGAGGAAGACAGCGATGAGGTTGTGGTCGCGGCCGTAGAGGATGCCTACGTCGTGGGCGAGGCCGCGCAGGCTGCCCGTCTTGTGTGCGACGTGAAGGTCGTCCGGGAGGCGCAGCGGCAGGCGGAAATTGCGCATGCTGTTCCGCAGGGCTTTGATCACGGGCTGCAGCTTCGGCTCTGCGGCGGCATACTGCAAGATCAGCGCCATGTCGTTCGCTGTCGTGCTGCTGTTTCTTGCCGTCGGGCCCAGTTCGTCGTCGGTGAATCCCACGCGCATGTGTGTGTGGTGCGCGCCTGCCCGCGCGGCAGTGGCGGTCACGGCTTCCATGCCGACGAGGTCGGTCAGGTAAGCGGCGATGGGGTTGTCACTGGTGGCGAGCATCAGGCCGCCGAGCTCCGCCAGGGTGAACTCATGCTGTGCGTCAAACACTTCAAGCAGTGACGGGTAGGCGGTGCGGCCGAGGTCTGACCGCTTGACGACTTGGGTGGCGTCAAGCTGCTCCAGCAATGTGATGAACAAGGGCACCTTGATCAGGCTGGCGGCAGGGAAGGTGCGATCGGCGTTGCGCTGGGTGCACAGGTCCCGTCCGCGCGTGGAGCGCAGTACAACAGCTCTGGATGGGTCGTTCTGGACGAAGGAGTCGATGCGGCCATCGATATCCATGCAGAGCCCTCCATGCTTCCGCCAGGCTTGGCCAAATCAGGTTAAGCCCAGGCAGTTTGGGCGTCCATACCGCTCATCGAAGGGCCGCCCGTCATGGGCGGCCCTTCCGCGTTCCCAGACGTCCCGTGCCAGGTGCGCCATACGTCATGGACCGGGCATGCCGCGCAGCAGCTGGCGAAGAGCGCGGCGCAGGGCCAGGCGGCGGTCGAGGCCGGGTGCGGCGTAGGCGGTGACGACGAAGACGGCCACGGCGGCGAACGTGGTGAGCGGGCCGATCCAGCAGGACATCAGCAGCACGCTGCCGGTCAGGAGCAGAACGGCCGAGGTGAGCGCGAGACCCTGATCCTGCTCCCCATCCCGCTGTGTCTGGCGCATCTTGCCGGTCATGCGCGGCGCAGGCATCCGGACGGCTCCTGGCCTCCGGGAACAACCCGCCACAGGCTCCCGCCGCCGCACTCGCGGTACTGCGACCAGGAGCCGCGGCCAACCGCGACGCTGCACGACCGCACCCGCTCACCGCGGTGTAGGTACCGCACGATCGGCGAACGCGTCTTCGCGACCGGTCCCTCGTTCCACGCCGGCATACGCACCGCCACCTTCTGAACGGCCCGAAATGTCGACGTGCATGGTATGGCAGCCGCAGCAGTCGACGGAGCAGAGGACAGGGCGGTCGCGAGGACGACGGTGACGGCGGCCGCCGCGGTGAGCAGGCGTCGAGTCAGGCGCATAGACCGGTCAACCCCGCTGCGCCGACCAGGACCGAACCTGTGGTCAGCAGGGGCTGCAGCAGCGCGAGGTGGTGGCAGATGTCGTAGAGGACCTGCATGAATGGCCCTCCCTGAGATTCACCTCGGGCCCGCGAAGCCGGGGAACTCGACGCCACGCTGCTCGAAGATGAACGAGCCGTCGCGCCAGTCGGTCATGACGACGTCACGGTGCTCCCACACGCTCACTGGTCGCGTCTCAGCGATGAACCGGTCGTCCGGCACGTCCAGGTCGAGCCAGTCGGGCGGCGCGTCGGACTTCGGCTCGATTATTCGAAGACCGCATGAACGTCGCCGGCAACTCGGTCCGGCGCGCTTGTAGTCGGCCAGCTCACGCAGCATAAACGGCAGCAGGTGCGCCATACTCAACCGGCGGCCCGTACGCGCGGTGATCGATGGGACCGCCGTACGACTCTCAGACCTCGTCCGGGTTCTCCTCGGCATACAGGCGCGCGTCAAGCTCGGCTGCCCAAGCGAGGGCCCAGGCGCGCAGGTCGGCCAGTTGGCCGGGATTGAGGCCGTAGTCGGTGAAGTCCTTGTCTTCGGTGGCAAAGTCACCTACCTGATGCCGCGCTCCAGTCAGCTCCGGGCGACAGACACCCGGCAGCCGGGGCCCTGTGCCGGGCAGGAGCCGGACGCGGGATCATCCAGGAACGTGAAAAGGCCCGGATCGTGTGGATCCGGGCCCTCTCAGCAGTAGCGGGGACAGGATTTGAACCTGCGACCTCTGGGTTATGAGCCCAGCGAGCTACCGAGCTGCTCCACCCCGCGTCGGTATCCCCCACAGTACGCCATCACGGCAGGTGCCGAGGACCACCGTTCGGCGCCTGGCTTGTTTCGGCGGAACCCAACGCCTCTACGCAGGTACGCGAGGCCCGGCCGGGCCGAACTCCGGGTGGACACCGCCAAGATGCACGTGTTCGACCCGGCCTCCGGGGGCGACCCGACCCTGACCGACGAGCCGGACGGCTGACCCTTCGAAACGAAGCCGACGACGTGCTCGACCACTCCCGGCCGAGGGTGCGGGGCCGGTGCCGGCAGCGTTCGAACCGGTTGGGAACGGGCCTGGCCGATCCGTCGCGGGACGCCCAAGTCGGCTCAGGGCATTAGTGGTTGTTTCGGTCCGGGTGCCCAATATGATGTGGGATCCGATCGCGGCCCTGGAGCAATCACCTCGCCGGGGAGCCTCAGCCTGGGGGTGGAGTGACGTCAGCGGGGAGCAACGACCATCCGTCTGGCCGCCACGGTCGTGACGAGCGCCTGTCCGGTCCCCTTCCGCCACCGTTACCTCCGCCGGACTCGTCCGGCCGCGACCGGTCATCGGCGGCCCACGAGGCCACCGACACCACCCGGCTGCTGAGCGCGGGCACGTACGTCGATCCCGGCTTCCGGGACGCGGTCGTCCAGGAGCTCCACGTACATCGGGAGCGCGTCGTCGCCCCGTCCGTCGACTTCGACGCCGCAACGGTCCTGTGGCACGCGTTGCGCGCACGCCGCCTTCAGACCCTCTGGGCCGCGGCAACCGCGCTCCTGTGGGTGGCCGGCCTTCTTCTGGGCGGCGTCCTCTTCGCGCTCTTCACCGTCCCCGCCGCAGTACTGCTCCTCGCTTCGGCTCTCGCCGGCCCGCCGGCCGGAAAAGACCATGGCCGTCCCGGGAGCCCGACCCGCCGGACCGGCCGGATGCGACGATCCCTCGCCACGGCGATGAATGTCGTCGGGGGCCTGCTGTTCGCCGGTTACGCCGCAGTGGCGCTGGCGGAAGTTGCCAGCGACCCCGGACGCGACGGCGTTCCCGCCTGGTTCGCCCTCGCCGTCCCGATCGCCATGGCCGCGTGCGCCGCGCAGTACCAGACTCAGGTGTCCCGGATCCTCGGCGAGGAGCTGGGGCGTGATTCGTTTCGTCCGGTCGGCGTCGGCGGGCCGGAGGAGCGCCGGTGGATCGAGGCTCCGGGACGAGACATCCGGCGTGAAGAGGACTCGCCACTGATCGTCTATCACCCGGATTCTCCCTTTCTCGGCTTCGGCACCCCCCATCGGCCCTGGGTCGTGACAGTCGGACTCGACCGCACGCGTCCGGGCCGGCCTTACACCGAGGACGAGTTCAACGACCGGATGGTCATGGACCAGGTCCGCGCGCAGGTCGAGCGGCTGCGTGAGCCGGACGGGGACCGTGCGGCAACGAAGCGGAACGTCCTGCGACGACTGGCGGTCGACGACTGCGTGTTCCTGCCCGTGACCGGGTTGCCGCACCGCACCGCCGCACCCCACGCCAGGCCGGACTTCCTCGCGCACCGGAACGCCGCCCTCACCGAGAGCGGTACCCAGAGGCGGCACTACCTGCGTGTCCGACTGGACTCAGGGGGCGGCTGCGTCCTCACCGTGTTCGTCCGCGCGTATGCGCAGGGCGATGTGCTGACGCTCGAGTGCGTGCCGTGCGTGCTGCCTCCGGTCCGGTCGGCATTTCGCGAGGCGGACCGGATCGCCAGCACGCGGCGGGACGAAGCCGCGGTCGTCAGGACGCTCCGGACGATGGGACGGACGCCGGCCTTCGCGGCACGATCCGTGGTCGATCTGGTCCGCCGGACCGCTGCCGCGTTCCGGGAGTGGAGCGCGGCCTACGGTGCGGCACCAGCGGATGGACCGCACGTTTCGGTACGGGAGCTGGGCGGCGACGAGAGCACGTCGCTGTTCCAGGAGATCGACGTCGGGGGCTCGCTGGCGGCCATCGAGGACCGCGTGCTACGCGGTGTGACCCAGGCTCTGCGCGAACAGGGTTACGAGACGGACGAGTTCCAGGGCGCGCTGGGCCACTTCACCCGCGGAGCGGTCTTCCTCGGCGGTGCGATGACCGGCGGAGCCGTGGCCACCGGTGCCGGGAGCACTACGGCTCCGCTGGCAGCCGGACCCCGCTCCCCCGGCCCGACGACGAACCCCGACGACGACAGCTGGGAGAGCGACTGAGCCCATGGGAGACATCGCCAAGGGAGTGCTGGTAGGGGCATGGGGGCTTCTCGTCGGCTGGATCCTGCCGACGACGATCAACCTCGCCATCCTGGGTTTCACCGTTTTCCCCAGCGTCGACGACGAGTTCGGCATGGCCCGGCTCCGGCCCGCCACACCCCACGGGGCCACACTGCTGCTGGTCCTGGCCGTGCTGTTCGGGCTGATCCTGTACGCGCTGCAGAACCCCCTCTACCGCATCCTGGAGGGCTACCTCCTGTGGCCCGCTGCGGCTTACAGCCGGCGGTGCAAACACCACCAGGAGGCCCGTACCGCCCTCGCCGACCGGCTGACACTGCTGCGCCTCGAACGGCAGTCTCGTGCCGGAGCGTTGCGCGAACCGGAAGCACGGGTTCTGGCACGGCTGAACGACAGCCCGCACCTGGCCCGTTGGCGCGAGGCCGACCGACGGCGCAGCCTGACCCAGCGCGCTCTCCTTCAGGAGCAACTGGCCCGCTATCCCATCGACACGG
This sequence comes from Streptomyces sp. NPDC005070, assembly GCF_053600395.1. Lineage (NCBI taxonomy): Bacteria > Bacillati > Actinomycetota > Actinomycetes > Kitasatosporales > Streptomycetaceae > Streptomyces > Streptomyces sp. NPDC005070. The sequence goes on from NZ_JBSFZS010000216.1 coordinate 6,221, forward strand.
ACCAGATCGCGCCCACCCGACTGGGCAACGCCATCCGCCGGTTCGAGGAGTACGGCCACGACCGCTACCGCCTCGACACCCAGCTGCTGTGGAACGAACTTCAGGCGACCGCCCCGGACCAGGCCTGCCGCCAGGTCGATGCCGCACGCACCAGCGTGGACTTCTTCGTCGCCCTGCTGTACGGGCACGCGGTCCTCGCCATCCTCGCGGTGGCTGCGCTGACCGCTCCCGATGCCTCCCCCGTCCGGCTCCTGCCGGCCGCGGCCGCCGTCACCGTGCTGATCCCGGTCTGGTACCGCTCTGCGGTCGTGGCCACCGACGAATGGGCGACCGCCGTCCGCGCCTTGGTGAACGTCGGCCGCGGCCCCCTCGCCCATTCCCTCGGCTTCGCTCTCCCCAAGGGCCTCGCCGATGAGCGGGCCATGTGGACGATGGTCTCGAAGTTCACCCGCATCCCCTACGACGACCGCGCCGTCGCCGTGGACCGGTTTCGCAGACAACTGGAGCCGCCCTCCGCACCACCCGACAGTCCTCCCGGGCCGGGTCCTGCGGAGTGACATCGGCCCTCCTGGCCCGCACCTGCAGTGGTCGAGACTCAGGGAGCAGGCCGACTTCCGGCGGCGTCATCGAGGACCGCGTTGTCAGTGGGCCTGCGTAGGGTGACCGCCAAGATCGCCGACTGGTGGAGGCCGGGACTGTTCGGCGTGAGCGCGGGGATGTGCCGGTGAGTTGGTGGTCCAAAAAGCCGGAAGAGCAACGGGAACGGTGGGCACTCGCCCCGTTGGGCGGGGGTCGGGCCGTTGCGATCCGGAATGAGCCCTGATCAGGTCAAGGAGGCGCTGGACGGGGCGGTCGCTTCCGTTTCGCAGAGTCAGTCTGGCCCGTGAGGGCCCGTTCTCCGGGGACGCGCCCGCCGGTCCGGTGGGCAGCGCGCAGAGCACGAGCACTCCGGTGACCGCCACCAGCCGCCGGGCCCAC
>NZ_JBSFZS010000217.1:0-7136 GCF_053600395.1 Streptomyces sp. NPDC005070
GCTGGAGTGGGTGCCCGGCATCAGTTGGTGTTCGTCGACCGGTTGACTGCGGCGCTCCTTCATCTGCCGCACGCTGTCCTCGGATTGCTGTACGACGTGGACCGCTCCCCCATCACCCGCGCGGTCGGCGAAATACGCACGCTCCTGGCCGAGCGAGGGCGCGCGGTCCCCGACAGCCCTGGCCTGCGTCTTCGGACGCTGCCTGATGTTTTCGCCTATGCCCAGGCCAAGGGCGTCGAGTTGCGTCTGGACCCTGCCGAGATCCAGGTCCGCAGGCCGCCTGCCGGCCGCGGCGGGCGGCGAGCGTTCGTCTCCGGCAAGAAGAAGCAGATGTCTGACGGCGAAGCGCAGCCGCCGACCGGGATGCCCCACGGGCCTGTTGCTCCGTCCCTCGACACGCCGAATTCGTGGGCCGGTCCGCCCTCTTGGACGCGCGGTGGCCGAGGACCCCGTCTGCTCGCGGCGTAACTGTGCCATGGCGCAAGAGCGACAGGTGCGACCCCTTGAACGACGGCGGGGGAGGCCGGAGGATCCAGTGATCTTTCGATCTTCGCCGCGTCTCAGGAGTCTTCCTTGCCCAAGGTTCCCATCCCCCGGCCCGGGCCGATCGCCCTCGCCGTGGCGGCCGCGCTCACACTCGGCGTCATACCGGCGACTGCCGCTGTGTCCGCGTACTCCGCCGGTGAGGTGTCGCACAACGACGCCGGACACCGAACCGCCGGCCGTGCCGGCACGCACACCGTCACCCTGATCACGGGTGACAAGGTCACCATCGGGACCGCCGCCGACGGCACCGTCGTGCGCTCCTTCCAGGCCGCGGGCGGAGCCACCACCGGCTTCCACCGCGCTGTCGTGGACGGCGCCACCTATGTCTACCCCGACGCCGCCCTGCCGTACGTGAGTGCGGGGAAGCTCGACAAGCAGCTGTTCAATGTGACGCGGCTGATCGCCGAGGGCTATGACGACGCGCACAGCTCCCGGCTGCCGCTGATCGTGCGTTACACCGGAGCCGCCGCCAAGGCCCGTACCCGGACGAAGATGGCCGGCTCGGCCGACGTCCGCCGCCTGGACAGCATCCAGGGCGCGGCCCTCGCGCAGAACCACCAGCAGGCACCGGAGTTCTGGTCCTCGCTCACCGGGGGTTCCGGCGCGGCGGCCCGGTCCGCGAAGGCGTCCTTCGCGGGCGGCGTCGCCCACGTGTGGCTCGACGGCAAGGTGAAGGCCGACCTGGCCGACTCCACCGCCCAGATCGGCGCGCAGAAGGTCTGGGCGGAGGGCGACACCGGCCAGGGCGTGAAGGTCGCGATGCTCGACACCGGCGCGGACACCGAACACCCGGACCTGGCCGGGCAGGTGTCCGACAGCGCCAGCTTCGTCCCCGGCGAGGACGACATCGCCGACTACAACGGCCACGGCACGCACGTCGCCTCGACCATCGTCGGCACGGGCAGTGCCTCCGACGGCAAGGAGCGGGGTGTCGCCTCCGGCGCCCGGCTGGCCGTCGGCAAGGTGCTCAGCTCCGAGGGCAGCGGCCAGGAATCCTGGATCATCGCGGGCATGGAGTGGGCCGCCCGCGACCAGAAGGCCAGGATCATCAGCATGAGTCTGGGCGGCGGCGGTGACAAGAGCGACCCGATGAGCCAGGCCGTCGACGAACTCAGCCACGACACGGGCGCGTTGTTCGTGATCGCGGCGGGCAACGGCGGCCCGCACTCCATCAGCAGCCCCGGTGCCGCGGACTCCGCGCTGACGGTTGGCGCCGTCGACTCCACCGACACGCTCGCCGGCTTCTCCAGCCAGGGCCCGCGTGACGGCGACGGCGGGCTGAAGCCGGAGATCACCGCGCCCGGCGTCGACATCGTCGCGGCGCGCTCGCACTACAGGCGCGGCTCCGGCTACTACACCACGATGAGCGGCACCTCGATGGCGACGCCGCACGTCGCCGGTGCCGCCGCGCTCCTCGCCTCCGCGCACCCCGACTGGACGGGCACCCAGCTCAAGGAGGCGCTGGTCAGCAGCGCCAAGGCAACCCCGGCGTACACCCCGTACCAGGCGGGCGCCGGCCGGCTCGACGCGCCGGCGGCCGTGCACACCACGGTCTTCGCCACCACGAGCGCCTACTCCGGCTTCCACACGTGGCCGCCGAAGCCGGGGCAGACCGACGTCCAGACGGTGACGTACACCAACGTCGGCGACGCACCGGCCAACCTCGACCTGGCGGTCGACGGCACCGTCCCGGCAGGGTTGTTCAGCCTCTCCGCCGACCACGTCACCGTGCCCGCCCACGGCACCGCCACGGTCACCCTGACGGCGGAGCTGGACAAGCTGGGCGGCGACCAGTCGGTCAGCGCCATGATCACCGGTACGGACGGCGGCGGAGCGGTCCGCGCCCGGACCCTGATCGGCGCGGCCCGCGAGGGCCAGCGGCAGAACCTGACCGTGGTCGCCAAGGACCGTTCGGGCAAGCCGCTGGAGGGCCGGGTCGTCCTGACCGCCGAGCACCTCTTCACCGTGATGGACCTCGACGCGTCCGGCACCGGCACGGCGCGGCTGCCCGTGGGCTCCTACAGCGGCTGGCTCACCGGTGACGTGCAGGGCGCCGAAGGCCCGCACTCGCGCGGCATGGTGCTGCTCGCCTTCAACGACGTGAAGCTGGACCAGGACCGTACCGTCACCCTGGACGGCCGCAAGGCGCGCCGGATCCTGGCGCGTGTGCCGCAGCAGGCCACCGCCGTCGCGCCGCGCCTGGACGCCCACCGGTCCTTCACCGACAGCCTGGTGGAGACGTCGATGCTGCCGGACCCGTCGTACGACAGCATGTGGGCGCTCCCGACCGGCAGGAAGGTCACCGACGGCGAGTTCGAGGCCGGCGCGCGCTTCCGTCTCGAGCAGCCCGCGCTGACGGTGAGCACGAAGTCGACGACCTTCGACGACCCGCTGGTCAAGCGCGGAGCCACGCCGCTGCCCGCCGGCAGCCGGAACCTGACGGCGGTCTTCGCCGGTGACGGCACGGCCGAGGAGCTCGCGCGCCAGAACGTTCGCGGCAGGGCCGTCGTGGTGCGCGGCGCCGGCACGGAAGGGATCAAGGCCCAGGCGGAGGCCGCCGCGGCCGCCGGGGCCCGGCTGCTGCTGGTCGTCAACGACGGCGTCGGCCGCCTGCAGCCCTGGGACGAGAACCCCTGGAGCCCGGCGAGCCCGGCCCCGGTGACGGTGGCGACGCTCAACGCCGACCAGGGCGCCGACCTGATCGGCCGGCTTCGGCACGGCGCGGTCTCGCTGAAGGTCACCTCGCACCCCACGACCGACTACGTCTACGACGTCGTGCACCACTGGACGGGCGCCGTTCCGGCGGACCCGACGTGGCGTGAGGAGTCCAAGGACCTCGGCCGGGTGAACGTCTCCTTCCGGAACTACCGGCAGGGCAAGGCGATGGAGTTCCGTCCGGACGTCTGGCGCGGCTGGGCCGTCGGCAACCAGCTCACCGCGCCCGCCCAGGGCGAGCGCACCGACTGGGTCACCGCCGGCACCACGTGGCTCGACGACGCCTTCATCCAGGGCGAGACCGGGCAGCACGCGATCGCCCCGCTGAACTACCCGGCGCGCAAGACCGGCAAGGTCGACTGGTTCGGCCCGATCCAGCGGCCCCGCATGGGCCCGGTCACCTACCAGCCGGTGCGCTACCTCGACACGATGTACATCACCGCGCCCGGCTGGGGCGACTCGGGGTCCGGCCACGTCGGCGAGGCCAACGCGAACTTCGACGTCAAGGACTGGATGTCGCTCTACCAGGGCGACCAGCAACTCGACTGGGGCAACGCCGAGCACCTGCAGGTTCCCGGCCTCGGCGCCGGGCGCCTGCCCTACCGGCTGGTCCTCGACAACGACCGCGGCACCTGGGCCAGCCCGTACTCGACGCACACGCTGACCGAGTGGGACTTCACCTCCGCGGTCACCGGCAGCGATGCGGCACTGTCCCTGCCGCTCATCCAGCTCGACTACGGCGTCGACACCGACACCTCGGGCCGTGCCGACCGGCACGCCGGCCTGACGGTGACCGCCTCGCACCTGCCGGGCACCACCGCCGCCATCGGGAAGCCGACCGTCGAGGTGTCGTACGACGACGGTGCGACCTGGCAGCGGACCGACCTGAACCGTTGCGACGACGGATGGCGGACGAACCTGCGCGCGCCGCGGTCCGCCGGCTTCGTCACCCTGCGGGTCGGCGCCCGGGACAGCGCGGGCAACACCGTCTCGCAGACGATCACCCGGGCCTTCGGCCTGCGCTGACGTCACACCCCGGGAGGTCACCCGGGACAGCACCGCGTGGGTGGGACCGCAGCCGGCGGCCCCGCCCACGCGGCGTTCCCCGTTGTCGGAGGATCTACGAGGACACCTCGTCGCGGAACGGCAAGCGAGTGTTCGTGGACCGACTGTGGCCCCGCGGCATGAGAACGGTCTGCGGCAGAGTCTGCCCCGTCGTCCCGGCTTCCTTCGGCGCGGGAGGTCCCGTCCGCTCGGGGTCCTGGCCCCGCCCTCGGCTGAGCTGCGCCCCGACCGCCGAGGTCACCAGGCTCAGCGCCGCGGCTGTGTACCAGAGGACCCGGAAGTCGTGGTGCGAGGTGGCGTCGACTTGGGAGCCGAGGACCGCGACCAGGACGGCGACGCCGATCGTGGCCGAGATCTGGCGCACCGAGTTGACCAGCGCCGACCCGGTCGCCGCACGGTGTCCCGGTACCGCGTGCACGCCGGCGGCCACCAGTGTGCCCAGGGCCAGGCCCACTCCGGCACCGGTCAGCAGCTGGCTGGGCAGCAGCTCACTCACGTAGTCCGGTGTGACCGACGCGAAGATCGCGAACCAGACCATGCCACCGGCGAACAGCACGCCGCCCGCCGCGATCAGCGGTCCCTGCCCGAAGCGCTGCGCGGCGCGGGTGGTCAGCACGGTGACGACGGGCACGAGCGCGGGGCCGGGGGCCAGGGCGAGACCGGTGCGCAGCGCGCTCCAGTGCCAGACCTCCTGACACCACAGCACGTTCGACAGCAGCATGATCGAGAAGGCCACGCCGAACAGGAGGCTGCCCGCGTTCGCCGCACCGAAGCGCGGCAGCCGCAGCAGGTCCAGCTCGAACAGCGGACGGGGGTGCCGCAGGGACCGGAGCGCGAACGCGGCGCCGCCGATCACGGCGACGGCCAGCAGCAGTAGGGTCTCGCCGCTCGTCCAGCCCTGGTCGGGTGCCTGTACCAGCGCCCCGGACAGCGAAGCGATCGAGACGATGACCAGCAGGGCGCCGAGGAGGTCGGGCAGCGGCCCGGTCTCCCGCGCGGCCGGCTTGGGCAGCGCGGATCGGCCGACGACGAGCGCCGCGATGCCGATGGGCAGGTTGACGGCGAAGACCCACCGCCAGTCCACCTCGGTCAGCAGGCCACCGGCGACGGGCCCGGCGGCCGCGGCGAGTCCGCCGACCCCGGCCCAGCCGCGGGTGGCCTGGGTGCGGCGCTCGGCCGGCACCGCCGCCAGCAGCAGGGCCAGGGAGGTCGGGATCTGGGCCGCCGCCCCTACGGCCTGCACCACCCGGGCCACGATGAGGGTTCCCAGGTTCGGGGCCAGGGCACAGCCCAGCGACGCGAGCGTGAAGACGGCGATCCCGGCGAGGAAGACCGGCCGCTGCCCTATGCGGTCACCGGCACGCCCGGCCACCACCAGCAGCGCGGCGAAGGTGATCGCGTAGGCGTTGAGGATCCAGGACAGCGATCCGAGGCCCGCCGCGCCACCGCCTCCGGAGAAGTCCTCTCCCACGGCGGGCAGCGCGACGTTGACGATCAGCAGATCCAGGTTGGTCATGAAGACGGCCACCAGGACGACGGCGGCGGCCGCCCGAGGGTGCTTTGAGAATCGAAGCAGCATGGACATGATGCGACCCAAGCACAGGGTGATTTGGAAATCAAACCTTGCCGGGTGACACTGGGACAATGACCACACGCATCGACCCCCGGGACATGGCGGGGCGCCCGTGCTCCCTCGCCGCGGCCCTCCAGATCATCGGTGACCGCTGGGCCCTGCCGGCGATCCGCGAGGTCATGCTCGGCAACCACCGCTTCCGGCAGATCGCCAGGAACACCGGCGCTCCCACGGACCGGCTCGCCGCGCGCCTGAAGGCGCTGGTGGAGAGCGGCGTCCTCGAACAGCGCCCGCTGCCGGACGACGCCCGCTACAGCGGCTACCACCTGACGGAGGCCGGGCGCGATCTGGGAGCCATCACCCGCGAGCTGATCGGCTGGGGCGACCGCTGGGCCGTCACCGCACCGCCTGCCCGGATCCTGCACCGGGATCACGAACTCGTCACCCACACGGTGTGCGAGACCTGCGGCGAGCGGGTCCACGGGGAAGATGTCCACCGTGACGACCTCGTACCCGGCTGGGACCAGTCGGGCCCGGTGACGACCCCGTAGACCGAACAGCCCCACCTCAGCGAACGAAGGTCCGGCATGATCAACGGCGCCCACGTCATCCTCTACAGCCAGGACGCGGAGGCCGACCGCGCCTTCATCCGCGACGTCCTCGCCTTCCCCGGTGTCGACGCGGGCGGCGGGTGGCTGATCTTCAAGCTGCCCCCGGCAGAAATCGCCGTACACCCCACCGAGGGCGCCCCCCAGCACGAGTTCTGCCTGATGTGTGACGACCTCGACGCCCAGCTCGAGGAACTGCGTGCGCGAGGCGTCGAGATCACCCGCCCGGTCAGCGAACAGCGCTGGGGCAGGCTGACGGCGGTGCGTCTGCCCAGTGGCGCCGAACTGCCGCTGTACGAACCTCGCCACCCCGTGGCCCACAATCTGTGACACTCGAGCGGCCCCGCCCGGGGTCCACCGGATGCTGACGGCACCGTCCCGTGACGGTGAACCAGATCGCCGGCGACAACCGTCGTGACACCTGGTCGCAGGGTTCCGGTGGAATCATCCGCCGGGACGACCGCGTTCCCCCCGCGGAAACCCGGGCGGAGGCGGCCCGGACGGTGAGAAAGGTGGCGACATGCTGGAGACGGTGGGCCTGACGGCCGACGAGAGCGAGGTGTACCGCCTTCTGGTCGCCACCGGGACGGCGTCCGCCCAGGACATCTCCGGCCGCTCGGACCTCGACG
>NZ_JBSFZS010000218.1:0-6969 GCF_053600395.1 Streptomyces sp. NPDC005070
GCAAGAGCGACGTGGTGCCGGCGATCGAGATGGCGGTGTCCCGGTTCGCGGAGCTGAAGCCCGAGCAGCCGGGCGTGTTCGCGGCGCAGGTCGTCCAGGACCTCGGCACGGTCGGGAGCGGGCAGCGCCGGATGCTCGGTGAGGATCTCCAGGTTGGTCTGCATGCTCATCAGCGGCGTGCGCAGTTCGTGCGCGGCGGCCGAGGCGAACGAGCGGGCGGTGGCGAGCGCCTCCTCGGTCCTCGCGGCCTGTTCGTCGTAACGGCTCAGGACCGTCTGGAGGGTGTGCGCCAGATCGTCGACCTCGGCGATCCGCGCCGGCGCGTGGTCGAGCCGGGCGGTGCTGGTCCGCGGATCCAGACCGCCGGCGCTGTCCCGCAACCGCCGCAGCGGACGGCTCGCGCGGCTCGCCACCGCACCGGCCAGCAGCCCGGACAGCGGCGCGGCGAGCAGTGCCACCGTCACCACGCGCCTGCGCACCAGGCGCAGTTGGGTGTCCGCGGAGGTGTCGGGTGCGAAGAGCCAGAGTGTGCCGCGCACCCCGGGACGGGTACCGGACACCCGCTTGGACAGGACTCGCCAGGAGTCCCCGCCGGCCCGCAGCGTGACCGGCACCGGCGCGCTCGCGGGAAGCGTCACCCCCTGGTCCGGCTGCGGGCCGCCCGTGTACGTCTCCGACGGGCCGACCAGCCGGACGCCGACATCCAGAGCGGAGGTGAACAGCCGCCTCTCGCGGGCCCGTTCGACCGCCGCCGACCGGTCCGCAGCACTGGCGCGCAGCAGCCCGCGGGCGTCCTTCGCCACGGCCGCCGCGCTCGTCCGCAGATGGGCGTCCTGCTGGTCGTGCAGATCCGCCGCGACCAGCCGCAGCAGCAGCCAGCCGGTGGCCAGCACCAGGACCGGCACGGTCGCGCCGACGGCGAGGGCGATGCGGGTGGACAGCCTCATCGGCACGCCTCCGGCCCGTCGTCGCGCAGCACGAACCCCACGCCCCGCACGGTGTGGATGATCCGGTCCCGGCCCGGTGTCTCCAGCTTGCGCCGCAGATAGCTCACGAACGTGTCCACCGCGTCGGTACGTACGTCGAAGTCGTACCCCCAGACCCGGTCGAGGAGCTGATCCCGGCTGAGCACGATGCCCGCGTTGCGCGCCAGGACGTGGAGCAGCTCGAACTCCCGCCGGGTCAGCTCCAGTCGCCGCCCGTCCAGACTGACCGTGCGCGCCGTGGGATCCAGCGACAGCCCGCCCACCCGTACGGTGTCGGTGTCCTTCGGCGGCCGGCGCCGCAGCAGGGCCTGGAGCCTGAGCACCAACTCCTGCAGGGCGAACGGCTTCACCAGATAGTCGTCCCCGCCGGCCTGGAGCCCCGCGATCCGGTCACCGGTCTCGTCGAGCGCGGAGAGCATCAGGACGGGTACGTCGTTGTCCTCCTCGCGCAGCGTCCGGCACACGTCGATCCCGCTGAGGCCGGGCATGGAGATGTCCAGCACGATCGCGTCCGGCGGCGTCCGCCGGGCCGCCTCCAGCGCGGTCCGGCCGTCGTCGGCGAGATCCACGGTGAAACCGCCCAGCCGCAGACCGCGTTCGAGCGACCGTCGTATCGCCGCGTCGTCGTCGACGACGAGGACCCGGCCCCGATCTCCACCCATCACCACACCCCGGCTCGCAGGAACGGACCGTTTCGGGCCGGCCCGTTTCGTCGCCCATGGTGCACCAGCGGCTTCGTCGGCGGGCCCGCGCGGTCCGCCGCCGTACAAAGCCGTGGCCAGGCACGAAACGGTAACGAAGCACTTTGTGGAGGGTATGTGAAGGCCCGTGCGGCGTAATGTCCCGCCTTGCCTGGGTGCTCGTGGGGGGTGGCCCGGTATGGGGAGGGGAGTGTCATGGCCGCCATGACGCGTGTGAGAAGTGTGCCCGGAATCGTCCGGGGACGGCTGACGGCGATGGTCTGCGCGGGGCTGCTCAGCGCGTCCCTCGCCGGGTGCGGGCACGGCGGCTCGCCGACGGCCGACGCCTCGACGGCCTCCGCCGGAACGCTCGCGTCGGCGGCGCCGTCGTCCGCGGCCGCGTCCCCACCCGAGGCGACGCCCTCGGTCACCGACGTGGCGACGCCGACGGAGACACCGACCCCGGAGGAGGCCACGACGGCCGTCTCCCAGGAAACGGTGCCGGCCGGCGGCTCGGGGGCGTCGGCCCTGTGGGGCAAGGCGTACAGCGGCACCGCGAGCATCTCCGTCGACGTCTACGACTACTGCTCCACCGACGGGTCCCGGCACCTGGCGGGCAGTCAGACGTACTCCATGAACAGCACCCTCAACCTGGGGCGGCCGGAGTCCGGCGGCGACCAGACCGAGAGCAACCCGTTCTCGATGCTGTTCGCCGCGGGCTACGCCTCGCAGGCCGGCGCGGTGTCCTTCCGGTCGTCGTCGGTCAGCACGGTCTCGAGCCAGGACCTGGCGGGCAACTACCGGGATCCGAATCTCCTGCTGACCTACTGGAACATCGGCTGGTCCGACGGCGAGCTGGACGCGCGGCTCACGGATCCGCACGCCAGGGAAGCCGTCGTCCTGAACCTGCTCAACTGGCCCGGCCTGCTCGTCGCCTGTCGCTCCGACCTCGGTCAGATGCCCGGCGGCTTCCCGCACGCGCTGGCCGCCGGCACGACGTTCACGGGCCGCCTCGACAGCTCCGGGGCGTCGCTCACCGCCGAGGGAAGCACCACCGACGGCGCGGTCGCGTTCAAGTTCACCTTCGACGGCACGGCCTCGTGACGGCCTTATCGGCCCCCGTCTCGCGGACGAACCCGACGGGACGACGGGAAGGCGGGGCGACCGCACCGAACGGGGCGACCGCACCGGGGGAGGCCGCATGACGACGCCGGACCGGCTGGACACCTGGAGCATACGGATCGCCGAGCGGGCCGCTCCCGAGGAGAGCGGGTTCGCGGCGCAGACCGCTCGCGCGTACGCCGCGGGCGGCGCTCCCCGCCGCAACCTCTTCTCCTCGCCACGTCAGGCGTCCGGAGGCATGGGCGGCGGAGGGGTCGCCGTGCTTCCCGCCGTGCTGGACGGGCTCGCGTACGCCGCCGAGTCCCTGAAATCCGCCCTGGGCAGCCCCGAGTTGAACAACCTGCTGTCCGCGACGGGACTGCTGGTCGGGTTACGGGCCGAGCGGCGCGCCGAGGCCGCGACCCGGCGACCGGGGGAGGACGGTACGGTCTCACCGGATGAACGCCCGCCGACCGGGCAGGGCACACCATCGCGGCCGTCGGCCCCACTGCCGCCGTTACCGTTACCGCCAAGACCGGTGCACGGCGACGGGGGCGAGCCGGACGGTGCGGCCGACGGCGAGGACTTGGCCGGAGCCAGGCCAGGAGTGGCGTCAGGAACCGTGCCGGGAACGGCGGTTCCCTCGGGCGGCGCGGACGCCGGTTCGGGCGCCCCCACGGCCGACGTCGTACGAGCCGCCCTGCGCATGAGCGCGCGGCTCCGGGCCCGCGGGCTGGCCCCGGACGAAGCCGACGAACTGGCGGCACGGCTCATCGCCCGGCTGGTCACCGAGGACGACCCGGTGGAGGCCGCGGCCTTCCTCGACGCGCTGGTCGGTGAGGAGCCGCCCCCGCCGCCGCGCGGCCCCGACACCCGGCGCCCGAAGCTGCGCCGACTGCGTTCGGCGGCGTCGCGCCTGCTCCACCGCGCGGACCGCCCCGGTACGACCCCGCACGGCCCTTCGGCCGGCCCCGGCACCACGGACCAGGAATGAGTACGGCGCCGACAGCAGGGGAGCGCCGCCGACCGTCCCGGCGCGCGGACCGAAGCCGTACGACGTCATGAGCCGGCCGCAACCGCTCCGGCCCGCCCGGTCCTGGGGGCCGCCGCCCTGGCTGTGGCTGACCCTGGCGCTCTTCCTCGCCCAGCTTCCCGCGCTGATCGGACACACCCTCGACGTGAGCACGGGACTCGGCCACGTCGGCGAGGCCGGACGCGGCCGCTTCGTCACGGCGGTGCTCAGCCTGGTCCAGCTCCTTCCCCAGTTCTTCCTGCTCGCCGCGGTCCTCGCCCTCCTCGCCCCGCGGGCACGCTGCCGTCGCGTCGAGCGCCGCTACGGACTCCTGGCCCCCGACGACCCGCTGATGGCGCCTCCGGCGCCGGCACCCGGGAGCCGGGACGGGAGCGCCCAGCCGCACTTCGCCGCCGCGATGACGGCGTTCGTCCACGCGCACGCACCCGGCACCCGGCTGCGTCTGAGCACTCAGGACGGCATCTCCGCCCGCGTCTACCCCGGCGGCCGGCGCGCGGCACACGTCGGCGTCTTCGCCCCGCTCGTCCATCTGTGGCACACGGACATCGACGCGGCCCGAGCCGTCCTCCTGCACGAACTCGGCCATCTGCGGAAGGGCGAGCAGCACGCCACCGGGCTCGGCAGCCCCTTCACCGCCCTGGTCCGCGTCTGGCCGTACGTCCTCGCGGGCCTCGTGGTTCTCCCGGTCACGCTGCTGTTCGTCACGGGCGACGCGACCGCGTCGCTGACGCTCGCCGAGGTCGTCCTGGTCCTGGAGAGCGTGCCGAAGGTGCTGCTCCTCGTGGTGGCCGCGCTCTGGTCGGCGGAGCTCGGCGCGGACCGCTTCGCCGCTCGGACCGCGGGCGCCGACACCGTCGTACGCGCTCTGCGCAGCCTGGAGAAGGGCGATCACGGAGGTCTCGCACGGCTCTGTCATCCGCCCGTCGGCATGCGCGTCCGGTGGGTGTCGCGAGCCGGGACCACCCGGGTCCGGCTCCTGTCGACGCTGCTGTGGCCCCTGGCCCTGTTCGCCCAGTTGCCGCTGACGATGCTGGGGGCGTTTCCCGCGTACCTGCTGCTGGGCGCGTCCGCCGACCGGGCCGGCCGACAGGTCCTCGCGCTGGCCCACGAGTCGCTGGCCGGGCAGCCCGCCTGGTGGGCGACGCTCGCCATCGCGCTGGTCTGGCCGTTGGTGACAGGAGAGCGACCCGCACGGAGGGATCCGCCGACGACGGATCGGTCCGCGGCGGCCGGGTCGGCGACCGCCGGGCCCGGGACATCCGGGGCTGGGACATCCGGGGACGCGGTAGCTCGGTCTGGTGTGGCCCGGTCCGCGGCCGTCTACGCGGTGGCCGTCCTGCTTCCGGCGGTGCTGCTGCTCGTCGGGCTGCTGCCCCTCGCCTCCCGCCCGGCCGGCGGAGTCTTCGCCGATGACCCGACGGGGCGGACCACCCCGGCCGCCACGCGGGCACCGGGCGGCGGCGGAACCGATGCCGGAGCGGGGGCCGGGACCGATGGCGGACCCGGAACCAGGGCCGGACCCGGTGTCGGGGCGACGGCCACGGCGTGTCCCGGTCGTGCCGCGCCGCGCGATCCGAGCCGGCCCCCGGGCCTCCCGGCCTTCACGGCCGGAAAGCCGTCGCCGTCCAGCGGCGGTCCGGATCATTCGGGGGGACCCCGCACCTTCCGCACGCTCGCTGTCATCTCCGCCGATCCCGTCTCGGGCACGCGCTCCCAGGCCCAGGAGGTGGCCGACCATCTGCGCGGGGCCCGCTGGACCCTGCGCGACGACGGAACCCTGGCGGCCGGCCTGGCCGATTTCCCCGTCCTGCGCACCACATCCGTCGACGGCACGACACGCCTGCTGACCGGGGAGCGCACCCGGCGCACGGACGTCAGCGCGACCACGACCTGGATGGAGGCGCGCCTCGTCACCGGCGCGGGCCCGACGGTCCGGCTGGACCTCGTCAGGGCCGTGACCGGAGCCACGCGAGCGGTGGTCGACTGCCGCGAGTTCACCTCCACCTCGACCACCGCGCAACGCCTGTCGCTGACCCTGGGGGACGGCTAGGGCCTGTCCGGCACATGCGCGTCGCCGGGCGGACGGGAATTGTCGGACAGGCCCGGGGGCCGCTCCGGCGCCTCCGGCCGGAAGGCCGGGGCTGTCGTCCGGTCCGGCGGCCCCGGGGACCGGTAGCCGCCGCGTCACCGTCGTGTCACAGGCCTGTGCGCGCGTGAACCACGGCAGCCGTCCGTCGATCTACAACGACGAGTGCCGGTGAACGTCCGGCACCTGAACATCTTCATCGGGGGACTACATGCAGTACGGGACGCACTACGGGTCGCGGATCCGCGGAGCCGCTCTGGCCATGGCGGCCATGTCCGCGGCCACACTCCTCATGACCGCCTGCCAGCCCGGCCCGGACACCGCGGGCTCCGGCACCACCTCGCCGTCGGTCACCGCGAAGAAGCCGACGGCCTCGGCCTCCCCGACGCCCGCCAAGCCGTCCGGCGGGACGGGAGCCCCGGCCAAGCCCGCGGGCGACTCCTCTCCCAAGGCCTCCGCCTCGGTCCCCGCCACCGCGACACCGGCGACGAAGACCAAGACGTGCGCGGCGGAGTCCCTGAAGGCGTTCATGTACCAGGCCGACGTACGGCCCCCGGGCACCGGAACCGGCGCCGCCGTCGTCGAGTTCACCAACATGTCCGGAGCGACGTGTGCACTCCAGGGGTATCCGACCGTGGCGGGCGCGGCCAACGGCTCCCCCGAGAAGAACAAGCCGCTGACCGTGAGCCGGACGGGCCCCTCGGCCAAGGTGGTGCTCGCCCCCGCCGCGAAGGCCTGGGTCAAGCTGACGTTCGTCCAGGTCCAGGGCGAGGCCGACGGCTACTGCGTGTCCGGGTCCACCCCGGTCAGCTACCCGACCCTCGTGGTGGGTCTCCCCTCCAGCGGAGCGCACCAACTCGCCCTCGAGGACGGCGGAGTGCTGGCCGAGTGCGACAACAAGGTGACGGTCACGGCCGTCACCGCGACGAAGCCTTCCTGACCCCTCACCGGCGCGCTGCCACCGTCGCCGGCCAGGGTTGCGAACCGGGCCACGCCCGCTTCGGACCCGTCCCCTGGACCGGCCCGGCCGACGGATTCACGGCCGAGGGCGTGACCTGCGTCGCCGGACAACTCACCGGCAGC
>NZ_JBSFZS010000219.1:0-6901 GCF_053600395.1 Streptomyces sp. NPDC005070
TCCAGGTGGAGCGTCGCGGGCTTGCCGTGGACGCCGATGTTGGCCACATGGCCGCCGGGCCGCACCATGCGGGTGCACAGCTCGAAGCTCTCCGGCACCCCGACCGCCTCGACGACCACGTCCGCGCCGAGCCCGTCCGTGAGATCGGCGATGAACTGCTCCGGGTCCTCCCCCGCGTCGGCCACGGCATCGGCGCCCAGCCGACGGGCCGCCTCCAGCCGGGATGCGGCCAGGTCGACGGCGACGATCCGCTCGGGCGAGAACAGCCGCGCCGTGGCGATCGCCGCCAAGCCGATGGGACCGGCGCCGACGACGGCGACCGTGTCGCCCGGACGCACGTGCCCGTTGAGAACACCGACCTCGTACGCCGTCGGGAAGATGTCCGCGAGCAGCACGGCGTCCTTGCTCCGCACCGCACCGGGGAGCGCGTGCACGGACAGGTCGGCGTACGGGACGCGGACGTACTCGGCCTGGGTGCCGTCGATCAGATGGCCGAGGATCCAGCCTCCGCCGCCCCGGCACTGCCCGTACATGCCCTCCCGGCAGAAGCGGCAGCGGCCGCAGGAGCTGATGCAGGAGACAAGCACCCGGTCGCCGGGACGTACGGTCCGCACATCGCTGCCGATCTCCATGATCTCGCCGACAGCCTCGTGGCCGAGAACCGTTCCCGGACGCACTTCGGGGACATCGCCCTTGAGGATGTGCAGATCCGTGCCGCAGATGGTGACGGCGCCGACCCGCACGATGGCGTCCGTGGGTTCCTTGACCGCCGGGTCCGGGACATCCTCCCAGGCGGACTGCCCGGGGCCGTGGAAGACGAAGCCCTTCATGATCACCCTCACCCTTCCCTGTCCGGTACGAGATGATCCCTTGAGTCCAGCTTGTTCCGTTGCACGGTGTTCTGCTTGGGCCGTCCGGCCCTCGACGCCCGCCGCCCGGCCTCGGGCCCGGCCCCGAGCGGCCCGCCACGACACCTGACCGGCCCCTGCCCCCGTACGGCCCCGGCTGTCACCGTCGGAGGTGTCACAGGACGACGAAGGAGGTGCCGGCCGATGCCCCGCGGCAGGTACGTGAAGAAGCGGCTGTGGCGGTGGTGCGACAACCCGCTGCGGCGGCGCGACGACGTCATCGAGGCCTGGATCGTCCTGGCCGTCTGGACGCTCTTCACCGTGGGCGGAACCGTCGCCGGGCTGGTGACCGCCCAAGCCGCGGACGACGCGTTCGCGCGGCAACGCGCCGAACGGCAGCCGGTCCGCGCCGTGGTCCTGCACGACGTTCCGCCGACCGCTGCCGGGCCGGGTGCCGGCTCTGGCCGTCTCATGGCGGCGGTGCGCTGGACGGCGGCCGACGGCTCGTCCCGTACCGGGTCGGCCGCGGTACCCACAGGAAGCAGGGCGGGAGCAGAGGTGAGCATGTGGCAGGACGGCCGCGGCCGTCTCGCTCCGGCGCCGCCGACGCCCGCGAAGGCGGCGGTCGAGTCGGGCGTCGCGGGTGCCGCCGCCGCGACCGCCGTGGGCGGCCTGGCATTGGGTGCCGGCACGGTCACCCGCCGCCGGCTCGACCGACGCCGCGTCGACGCCTGGGGCCGGGAATGGGCGCTGGTGGAACCGAGATGGGGGCACAGGACCGGCTGACCTGAGGTCGACTACACCCTGAGGTCGACTACGCCGGGGCAGTCGACTACACAGGGGCAAGCGAGGACGCGATGTCCTTCGCCCACTCCTCGATGGCACCGAAGTCCCGGAAGTCTCCGCCCTTCCCGGAGCTGATGATCATCTTGGCGATGCGTCCCCTGGCTCCGTCCTTCAGGCACCCGCCGAAGGTGATGTGTCCCTGGACGTCCAGCCGGTTCATGGTCCGCTGGACGCCCCGCACGGGCGGGATGTCCCGGTCGGCAGCGGAGCTGTCGAGCGGTCCGCTGCTGAAGAGCCACACCGGACGGTGCGCGAGCTCCACCCGGTTCCGGCGGACGAACCGCCGCGCGTCCTTGTGCCAGCGTCCCGCGTAGAGTCCGCCGCCGACCACGACGGCGTCGTAGGGCGCCACGCTCGTGACCGAACGGGCCGGCAGGGCCTGGGCGGTCAACCCGCCCTCGCGCAGGGTCTCGGCGACCGTTTCGGCGATCTCCGCGGTGGATCCGTTCGTCGTTCCATAGGCGACCAGCACGGTGTCGGCCATGACGATCCGCCTCCTCTCACAGTCGACCCTTCACGGTCGGCCTTTGACGGTCGGCCTTTGACCCGACCTTTGACGGTCGACCTTGCACAAGCGGCGCAGCCAGTCCTCGGTCACGCCTTGCGGTGCCCGGCCGTCGGCGCGCGGGTGTGCGTCGTCCGGGCGGGGTGCCGTTCGAGCAGGTCGTCCGTCATCGCGGGCCCCCTCCGTACTTCCGTACTTCGGTACCACCTCGATCGTCCGCCGGAGCGGAGAACGGGCCCATGGGCTGTTCGGGCCGCCCCGGGGCCGGTCGGCCCTGCCGGCCCCGCCGATCGGCCCATCCCCGGTCGGCTCATCGGGCCAAGGCCCGGGGCGGTCGCGCAGCCGGGCCGTCCCACCTCACGGAGGTTCGGGAACCACGGCGACCGGCAGGGGGCCGTCACACCACGCTCACCGGATGCCGCACCACCGCGCCGAATAGGTACCCCTGCGTGTTCGGCACCGCGGTGTCCGGCTGGGTTCGGCCCGCCGTGTCCGTGGCGCGGGCGAGCAGGTGGGTGGCGCCGGGTGTGTCCGGCTGCCAAGGGAGGGACCAGCGGGTCCAGGTGCCGGACCGGGGCCGGTCGTGCAGGCGGGCGGGCCGCCAGTTGGCGCCTCCGTCCGTACTGACGTCGACCTGGGCGACACCTCCCGCACCCGACCACGACCGCCCGTGCAGTACGTGCCTGTGGCCGGCCGCGAACGTGGCCCCGCTCGCCAGCTCGAAGGCGCTCTTCGTGGTCTGCCGGGTGAGCGGCGCGCTGCCGCCCTCGGGGTGGGCGGGGCCGAACAGCCGTTGACATCCTCCCGGACCTAAAGGTCCGGGATTCCCGCCTGCTTCCATACGGGGCGCATGGGTCGCTTCGGGTGGGTTCCTGTTTCAGCACGCTGCGCCGGGACGAGTCCCGGTCTTACCTGCGCTCCACAGGCTGACACCGCCAGTCCGGCGGCCTTGGCGATGTTGACCGCCGCGTTGATGTCCCGGTCGAGGACGGTCCCGCATGCCCCGCACGTCCAGACACGGACGTTCAGGGGTTTGGGGCCGTCCTTGACGCCACAGGCGGAGCACACCTGGGAGGTCGGCTCGAAGCGGCCAATCTTCACGAGGGTACGTCCGTACCGGGCGGCTTTGTACTCCAGCATCCCGACGAACGCCGACCATCCGGCGTCGTGGACAGACTTGGCCAGACGCGTACGGGCGAGCCCTTTGACACACAGGTCTTCCACGGCGATCGCTTGATTCTCGCGGATCAGTTTTGTGGAGAGCCGATGATGGAACTCGCGGCGCGCGTCGGCGACCCGCGCGTGAGCGCGGGCAACTTTCTCCCTGGCCTTGCCCCGGTTGCTGGAGCCCTTAGTCTTGCGAGACAGGTCCCGCTGCGCCGTCTTGAGCTTCTTTTCAGCCCGGCGCAGGAAGCGAGGGCTGTCGACTTTCCTACCGTCGGAGAGGACGGCGAAGTGCCCGAGGCCGAGATCGATTCCGATCTCGGGCGTCGCATGCGGCAGCACTTCAGAGGCGTCCGTCTCGACGACGAAACTCGCGAAATACCGGCCCGCACTGTCCTTG
The DNA here is from genome assembly GCF_053600395.1 of Streptomyces sp. NPDC005070. Taxonomy (NCBI): domain Bacteria; kingdom Bacillati; phylum Actinomycetota; class Actinomycetes; order Kitasatosporales; family Streptomycetaceae; genus Streptomyces; species Streptomyces sp. NPDC005070. The sequence continues at coordinate 3,764 of NZ_JBSFZS010000219.1, forward strand.
ACCACCGTCACCGTGGACGGCGTCGACGGCAGCGCCCGAGACCACTTCACCTTCAGGTCGCCGATCTTCGGCAGGCGCAGCTTCCCGCCCGGCGTGATCCGCCAGCCCGCGTTCGCGGTGAAACGGACCGACTGCCGACTGTCCCGCTTCGACTTGAAGCGCGGTGCACCCATCTTCGGGCGCTTGCCCTTGAGACCATCGAAAAAGTTCCGGTAGGCGGTGTCGAGGTCGCGCAGAGACTGCTGAAGAACGACCGAGGACACTTCGCCGAGCCAGACCCGTTCCGGCGTCTTCTTCGACGCGGTGAGCTGCCGGGACAGCTCCGCCGAGGTGACGAACCCCAGTCCCGCCGCGCGGGCCTCCTCGCGGACGCGCAACGCGTCATTGAAGACGACCCGTGCACACCCGAACGCCCGCGCCAACGTCATGCGCTGACCGGCGCTCGGGTACAGACGGAAGCTGTACCGAAGCTGCACGAGGATCACCATACCGCTGCCCATGTCAATGATCATTGGGCTCGTGCCCGGACTCTCACCCAAGGCAGGGTGGTCGGTACCACATCACACGACTGACATGAAGCCGTCACACTCGAACGGAATGCGGGCTCACCGGCCGTCCGTTCCACCTGACATGACTGTTGGCGTAGCACTCAACGCATCCGACGCGCGGAACCAGGTCGACGCCAGTGTGCACCTGGCCCAGGAAGCCGCCGCGGCCGGTCTGCGGTCGGTCTGGTTCGGCCAGACGTTCGGCGCGGACTCACCCCAACTCGCCGCGATCGTCGGGCGCGCGGTACCGGAACTCCACGTGGGCACCTCCGCGATCCCCGTCTTCGGGCGCCACCCGCTGCTGGTCTCCAGTCAGGCGCAGACCGCCCAGGCCGCGACCCACGGCCGCTACCACCTCGGCCTGGCCCTGGGCACGAAACTGCTGACGGAGACCGGGTTCGGCCTGCCCTTCGAGCGTCCCATCGCCCGTCTGCGCGAATTCCTCACCGTGCTGCGCCAGTTGACCGAGACCGGCACAGCGGACTTCCGCGGTGAGCTGCTCACCGCCACGACGCCGATGTCCGCGCGCGTACCGGGCGCCGAGTCGGGTGTTCCGCTGCTGGTCGCCGCGATGGGGCCGCAGGCGCTCCGGGTCAGCGGTGAGCTCGCGGACGGGATCCTGCCCTACCTCGCGGGACCGCGCGCCCTCGCGGAACACATCGTGCCCGCCCTCACGGCCGCGGCCGAGGCCGCCGGACGGCCCGCGCCCCGGATCGTTGCACTGGTGCCCGGCGTGGTCACGGACGATGTGGACGCGGTGCGGGCGAAGGCCACCGAGAGCCTCTCGTTCTACGAGCAGATCCCGTCCTACGCCCGGGTCATCGAACTGTCCGGCGGCCGCAGAGCCGCGGATCTGGCCGTGATCGGCGACGAGAAGACGCTCGAGGCCGAAGTTCGGCGCTACCGCGACGCGGGCGCCACCGAGGTCGTGTTCTCGGGCACCGAGATCGCGGGAGCCGCGGACCGGCGCCGCACGTGGGCGCTCCTCGGCCAACTCGCCGCTTGACGCGAACTCGGCGCCCGAGCCCGCCGGCCCATCGGCCCACCGGTCCACCCACCCCGCCGACCGCCACGGGCCGACCGCCGACGGACGACGCACCGATTCACCGACCGCTCCGAAGATCCCCGTATCGCCGCGCGAGGGCGAACCTCACGCGGCCCGTACCGAAGGAGAACTCATGACCAGCGAGGCGACCAGCACGGACCTCCACGCCTTCACCGAGCAGTGGCTGGACTGGTACCGCGGACAGGAAGCCCGGCTCGCCGCCCCGCACGGGTTCCTGGCGATCACCGGCCTGCACTGGCTCGACGACCGGCCGCAGCGCTTCCCCGACGCGCCCGGCGCATGGCACACCGGCCACGACGGGGTCGTCGTCACCCTCGACGACGGTGAGGAGCTGATCGTCGACGGGACACCGGTACGCGGTGAGCACCGTTTCGGCGTGCTGCCCGAACGCGGTGGCGTCGACGCGATCTGGAACGACGCCGTCATCGAGGTCGCCAAGCGGGGCGGTCACGACATCGTGCGCCCCCGGCACCCGGACGCCCCGCTGCTCAAGGCCTTCACCGGAACGCCTGCCTACGCCCCCGACCCGCACTGGGCCGTGACGGGCCGTTACGTCCCCTTCGACGAGCCGCGTCCCACCACCGTGGGCGCCGCGGTCGAGGGCTTGGAGCACGTGTACGACGCTCCGGGCAGGATCGAGTTCGAGCTGGACGGACGTCCTCTGTCGCTGACGGCGTTCCCCGGGCATGTCCCGGGCGGGCTGACGGTTCTGTTCACCGACGCGACCTCCGGGGTCACCACCTACGCCGCCAACCGGACCCTGTCCGTCGGGGCTCCCGGCTCCGACGGCACGGTCGTCCTCGACTTCAACCGCGCCACGAACCTGCCGTGCGCCTACACGGACCTGGCCACCTGCCCGCTGCCCCCGGCGGAGAACCGGCTGCCGGTGTCGATCGAGGCGGGTCAGAAGATCCCGCGGGAACGCGGTGGTGCCTGACCATCCCACTTCCGCTGACGGGGCGAGCTTCCACCAGGCGTCCCGGTGGCGTGGTCGGCCCGGCTCGCTCCGCCGGAGTGCGGTGGCTCGCTCCACCGGAGTCCCGTGGCTCGCTCCGCCGGACTCCGGTGCCGCCATTGACGTACGTGAGAACCGCTCCGTACGATCACGAACGGCATTGAGTGTCAGCGTCAAGCCCTGGCTCGCTGACCGGCAACCCTCCCCCGCGGTGGGGTGCTCCAGGTGAAAGCCCGGCGGGATCAGCGACGATCCCGCAAGCGCGTGGCCCCGTAGCCGGGGCCGGACATATGGAGGACCCTCATGCGGCACGGTGGTGGCCCCGACGCCTCCTTCGCCGTCGCCGTGGTGTTCTCCCGGCTGGCGCGCCGACGTCACATCGATCTGAAGCGCTCGACGAGCTGCTTCTGTCGGGCTTGACGGCCCTTTCCGCAGCCGGGCGCTGACGGGCCTCCCCGTCGGCGGTCGACGTCCGTGACGCCCACCCGCGTCGACGTCGTGGAGATACGCAGACCGTCGACGTACTTGAGGCACGTCGACAGCCGACGTCCGTGACCAGCCGTCGCGGT
>NZ_JBSFZS010000220.1:0-6794 GCF_053600395.1 Streptomyces sp. NPDC005070
AAGGCGATCTTGTCCGGGCGGATCCCGCGCGGCCCTGCCGGTGGTCGGGGTGGCGGGATTTGAACCCACGGCCTTCCGCTCCCAAAGCGGACGCGGCCGGTGATCTCTCCTCCCGCGCCGACAATCTCAACCAGCTCAGCGCGTTCATCGGCACGCATTCCTCGGGCAACGCCGTCGTCGTCATGGGCGACACGAACACCCGCTACACCCGGTCCGGCGACACCATCGCGGAGTTCGCCGCCGCCAACGGACTGACGGACGCCTGGGTCCAGCTCGTCCGCGGCGGCACCGCGCCTGCCAAGGGCAGCGACGCCCTCGTCTGTGACCAGAGCGGCACCACCGTGCCCGACACCTGCGAGGTCGTCGACAAGATCCTCTACCGCGGCAGCAAGTCGGTCGCACTCGACGCGACGAGCTACCACAACGACCACACACGCTTCCTGACCTCCGACGGCCTCATGCTCTCCGACCACGACCCGATCACCGCGTCGTTCACCTGGTCCCGCGCCGGCGGCTTCCAGCTCAGCGACCAGTTCGGAGGGCCGCACGGCGACTACTTCAATGACATCGTCCAGGTGCCGGCCGGCGCCCGAGCATCCGTGGTGTCCATCCGCAGCGGCTCACGGGTCGACCGGCTGGGGCTGACGCTGAGCGACGGCACCACACTCACGCACGGCGGCACCGGTGGCACCGCCGCCTCACTGACGCTCGGCAGCGGCGAGTACGTCACCTCCGTGCAACTCTGCAAGGGCGTGAAGGACAGTCATACCCGTATCTTCTACGCGAAGTTCACCACGAACCTCGGCCGGAGCCTGGCCGGAGGCACGACGACATCGGACTGCGTGACCCGCACCGCGCCGAGCGGCCGGCAGCTCGCCGGCTTCCACGGCCGCGCGGGGGACGAGGTCGACAAGATCGGCTTCATCTCCACCCAGCGCTGACCGGGCCGCAGGCGCCCGAACCGTTCCCGCCGGGTTCCCGGACCCGGCGGGAGCCGGTCAGGAAGCGTCCGACAACCACGGTCTGACTCTCTTGCGGGCCTCGTGCAGACGGGACTTGAGCGTGCCGAGCGGCACGCCGACACGCTCGGCGGCCTCCGCGTACTCGAGCTGACAGATGTCCCGGTAGACCAACGGCGCGACCAGATGGGGGTGTTCGCGCTCCAGTCGCTCCAGCGCCTCCAGCAGGTCGATCCTGGAACCCGCGATGACACTCGTCGTCCGCGGATCGACGTACCACGCGGCGTCGATGGCCTCCGGCCGCTCGGCGGCCCGCCGCTTCAGCTCGCGGTACTTCTGCCGGGCGCAGTTGGCGACCACCGTGTACAGCCAGGTGCTGAACCGGCTGCGCCCCTCGAACGCCGTGATCCTGCGTGCGACCTGGAGCAGGACGTCCTGGGCCGCCTCCTCGGCGTCCTCACGGCAGGGGAGGAAGCGCGCACACCGGCGGACGACCTCGGGCCGGACCTGCCGGAGCAGGACGTCGAGTGCCGCCCGGTCCCCGGCCGCCGCCCGCAGCGCGAGTTCCTCGGTCTCCGCCGCGTCGCCCACCTGGCGCTCCCCTCGATGCCGGCCAGAGGCCAGGCATGATAGTCGTATGCACTCGCTGGAGCGGATCGGCCGTTACCGCCTCGAACGGCGCCTGGGCGCGGGCGGTTTCGGCGTGGTCTGGCTCGCCCACGACGACGTTCTCGACGCTGCCGTCGCGGTCAAGGTGCTCACCGAGAACTGGGTCGACCGCCTGGACATCCGGGAACGCTTCCTCTCCGAGGCCCGGCTGCTGCGCAAGGCCGACTCCAACAGGGTCGTCCAGGTCTACGACATCGGTGAACTCCCCGACGGCAGACCCTACTTCGTCATGGAGTACGCCGACGGGGGCACCCTCGCCGACCGGATCGAGGCCGGTCCGCTGCCCGTCACCGAGGCGCTGCGCCTGACGGCACTCGCAGCGCGGGCCGCCGCCGCGCTGCACGCGGCCGGGATCGTGCACCGCGACATCAAGCCGTCCAACGTGCTCCTGCGCACCACACCCGGCGGGGCCGACCGGGTGCTGCTGGCCGACCTCGGGCTCGCCAAGAGTCTGGCCCAGGCCTCCGGACTCACCATCGCGGCGGGCTCGGCCGGCTACACCCCGCCCGAACAGGCCCGGCCGGGATCCGGCATCGACGCGCGCGCCGACGTGTACAGCCTGGGCGCGCTCGGCCACCACCTCGTCACCGGTTCGGTTCCGGGCCCGCCGGGCGAGGTCGAACGCCCCGACCGGCTCCGCACGGACATCGGTCCGGACGTCGGGCGGGCACTGCTGCGTGCCATGGAACCCGACCGGGAGCGGCGCTGGCCGAGCGCCGGGGCCTTCGCGTCGGAGCTCGAACGGCTGGCCGGGGAGGCCGGGGACGAAGGTGTCCCCGGCTCCCGGCGGAACCGGCGGCCCATGCGACCCCGGCGCTCCACGATCCTCGCGGTGACCGGCGTCGCCGTGGCCTGCGCCGTCGGCGTCGGCGCCGTACTGCTGGAGCACAGGCCCGCCGCGAGAACCCTCGCGGTCGAGGACGGCACGGGCCGGATCACGGTGGAGGTACCGGCCGGCTGGGGTGGGCAGGTGCGCGACTCGGGATGGAATCCGCGGTCGCTGGGACTCGACGACGTCACGGAACCCGGCCTCGTCGTCGCGAACCGCCTGGCTCGCTGGCCGGACCTCCGCGCCGGTGTCGACGGGGCCTTCGTCGGACTGAGCGAACACGGCGACGTGACCGGCGCGGTCCGCGCCATCGCGCACCCGGGATGCCACTACGCCGGAAGCCACGCCTATGCCGGCGCGCGCTGGCACGGGCTGATACGGACCTGGGACGGCTGTCCCGGCGAGGACGGCCGCCTCACCGAGGCCGCGCTGACCGCGACGGGGACCGGCACTCGGTCCCAGGTGTACGTCCAGATCCGCCAGGAGAGCGGCGACGACGACACGGCCGACGGTGTCATCGGCTCCGTACGCCTCAAGGCCTGATCCTGGACGGGCGGTCCCGCCGGAACCTGTCGGCGATCCCGCGAACTTTTCGGTCCCCGGGCGCATCCAAGAGGAATGACGGGGCGCGACGCGCCTCGCGCATGGGCGATGAGCCCGTACGGAGATTCGCAAGGAGTGGTGACATGTCGACCTTCCCGCAACCGGCGGCGGACACGGACCGGACCGGCACGGGGTCCGCGCATCGCGCGACACCCGGGGCCCGGCGGGCCGCGCTGCTCGCGGGTGTCGCCCTGCTGAGCCTGCTGACCGCCTGCGGCAACGGCACCCCGCAGGGCTCGCCGAAGACCCTGCCCGGCACGGCCGGACCGGCGTCCGGCGGCACGAGCACCAACACGACGGCGGGTTCCGGCGAGGCGGCCGACCCGGCCGCGAGCGCCGCCCCGTCGGAGAAGACGGGAACCGGGACAGGCACGGGGTCGGGGAACGGGTCCGCCTCGGCCTCGGCCTCCGCGGGGAGCGCCGCGGGCGGCGGGCGCTGCCACACCTCGGAACTGCGCGCCTCCGTCGGCCGCAACGACCCCGGAGCGGGCCAGGAGAACTTCCCGATCGTCCTGACGAACACGTCCAAGCGTGCCTGCACCGTACGCGGCTACCCCGGCGCGGCCTTCGTCGACGCGTCCGGCAAGCAGCTCGGACCCGACCCGCGGCGGTCCTCGGGCACGCCCACGACCGTCGTGCTCGCGCCCGGGCACAGCGCGTGGTCCGGACTGACCTTCTCCAACCCGGAGATCAGCGGGGCGGACACGGCGACTCCCGCCTCGCTGATCGTCACACCGCCGAACGAGCGGGACTCGCTCACCGTGGCGTGGACCCAGGGCGAGGTGCCCGTGTCCGGCAACGCGTCGTCGGTCTCCCTGACGGTCGTCCGCCCCGGGAGCGCCCCCTGACCGGGCGTACGGCCGTGCGCCCGGCCGTACGCCCGGCCTTCGCCGCGCAGAACGCCGTCTCCCATGCCCACCAACCGCCCCTCGCGCAGCCGGATTTGTCACAGAACGGCAACGTGTCCCGCTTACCGCGACCCTTTCCGGAATTTCACGCATCCCACCGTTTGACGCACCCCGCGAGAGGCGCGTCGTTCTGACGAAGGCATCGGCTCCGAACCCGGGCCGGTGCCAAGAACATCGGGGGATGAGCGATGAGCGGTGTCTCACGCAGGCGACTGCTGGCCGCGACGGCGTCGGCGGGCGCGCTGGGAGCCCTGTCGGCCTGCTCGGCGCAGGACTGGTCCGTGGGGAGCGGGGGCGACGGCCCGGCGCGGCTCCGGCCGGTCAAGCTGATCGGCGACGGGTCCACGGCGGACACCGGAGCCCAGCCCAGGCAGCCGAAGGCGAAGCGGCTGAAGCCCGGTGAACGGCCCCCGCAGTTCGTCGTCTTCTCCTGGGACGGCGCGGGTGAACTGAGCAACAAGCTGTTCTCCCGGTTCCGCAAGGTCGCCGCCGATCACGGGGCGTCGATGACATTCTTCCTCAGCGGCATCTACACCCTGCCGGAGTCGAAGAAGCACCTCTACCACCCGCCGCAGCACCCCGTCGGCGCCTCCGCCATCGGCTATCTCTCCGACCGGCACATCCACGCGACCCTCCAGCAGATACGCGCGGCCTGGCTGGAGGGGCACGAGATCGGCACCCATTTCAACGGTCACTTCTGCGGCACGGACGGGGTCCGCCGCTGGTCGCCCGCCGAGTGGCGCAGCGAGATAGCGCAGGCGAAGAAGTTCGTCACCGAGTGGCGGACCAACACCGGCTTCACCGACCTGGAACCGCTCCCGTTCGACTACGAGAAGGAGCTGACCGGCGGCCGTACTCCCTGTCTGGAAGGTCAGGCGAATCTCCTGCCGACCGCCGCCGCGCTGGGCTGGAAGTACGACGCCAGCTCGCCCGGCGGACTCCAGATGTGGCCCGCCAAGGTGCGGGGCGGCAAGATCTGGGACTTCCCGCTCCAGTCCATCCCGTTTCCCGGCCACTCCTTCCAAGTCCTGTCGATGGACTACAACCTGATGGCCAATCAGTCCGGCGCCAATCCGCTCGGCGACCGCACCCGGTACGACGCCTGGCGCGTCCAGGCCCGCGACAGCTACCTCGGCGGCTTCCGGCGCGCCTACGAGAGCAACAGGGCCCCGCTCTTCATCGGCAACCACTTCGAGCGCTGGAACGGCGGCATCTACATGGACGCCGTCGAGGAGGCACTCTCCCGGATGGCGGCCCACGAAGACGTCCGCATGGTCTCCTTCCGCCAGCTCGTCACCTGGCTGGAGGCCCAGGACCCCGCGGTCCTGCGGAAGCTGCGCACACTCGACCCGGGGCAGTCGCCGCTCGGCGGCTGGGACGAGTTCCTGGGAACGGCCGGTTCGACGGGCTCGGCCGGCGCTTCCTCCGGCACCGCGGCATCCTGACGAACGGCCTGGGGACGGGGGACCGCCGGAGTCACCGGCGGCTTCCGTGGCCCCCTCCGCCGAGCGATCCGTAGCCGCCGGAACCGGAGCCCGTACCGTAACCGCCGTCCCGGGGCGAGCCGTTGAGCCCGTCTCCCGGGCAGAAGGCGGACACCGAAGCGCAGGAGGTGTCGGAGGGCTCAGCGGACGGCGTGGCGTGGCTGCCGGGAGTCGTGGCCGTCGCGGTGGGCGTCCGGGTGCCGTCGGTCGCTATCGCGGACGCGGACGGCTTCCCCGTGACGGAGCCCTTCGCGTCACCGTCCGTGGAGTCCCAGTTGACGACTTCCAGTTGGAGCGAGGGCGACGAGGTGTCGAACGTCCAGTACTGGACCGGCTCGTTCTCGCGGAGTTTGAGGACGAGTGCCGACTCCCCCTCGGCCGACGCCGGGACCAGGGCCAGATCCGGGTTCCAGCGCGGCACGAGCAGGCCCTGGAGGGTGAGGTCGTAGCGGACGTTCTTCGCCCCGGGCCGCGACAGGTCGGTACAGGGGGCCAGTTGGACGGAGTAGCTCAGGTGCGAGTCCAGACAGAGACCGGGGTGGGCCGCGTCGCGCAGCAGTCCGTCCGTCCCGTACGACCATTGCGTCGCCGACTCCGAGGAGCACGGGATGAGCCGGGCCTCGGCACCGCTCGCCGGTGTCGTCCCGGCGAAGCCGACGCACCGGCCGGTCGCGGCGTTGCGCAGCCGGCCGCGCACGGTGCCGTCCTTCGTCTCCCCGGTCCGGGCCCACGACGGGTCCGTGCTGCGGCTCGGCGCGTCGGCGGAGCGGCCGCCGTCGGCCGTGTCGTGCCGGCCGCCGGAATCGGCGTCGGACACCCACAGGACGAGCGGGATCATGATCAGTACGCTGAGGGTCAGCACGGCGACGGTGACGTTGCGGCGTCCCGGCGAGCGCCTGGCCTCCTTGCGCTCGGCGGCTCTGCGGGAGGCACGGGTTCCGGCGCCCGCCGCGGAGCCGGAGGAGCGGGCCCCGGCACCGGACCGGGAGGCACCCCGACGCCGGGAGAGCCGGTCGTCCCGACGGCTGGAGGACCGGTCGTCCTGGCGGCTGGAGGACCGGTCGTCCCCGACGGGTGCGGGGGCACCCTGTGCGTACGGCGAGGCCGGCCCCGGCACGGCCGCTTCGGGGCCCGTGGGCGGGGTACCGGTGGGCTGACGGGCGTCCGGCGGGGTGCGCGGGGGAAGGCCCGGGGGGCGCACGCCGTCGGCGTCGGGCAGGAACTCGACGATGGGGGCGCTCCCGGCGGCCGGGCCGGCGTCGGCAGCCGGCGCTTCCCCGGCGCGGGCCACGCCTCCGTCGGCCCGGTCACCGTGCGGCTCGTGGGCCGCGCCCGCGGCTGC
>NZ_JBSFZS010000221.1:0-6775 GCF_053600395.1 Streptomyces sp. NPDC005070
CTTGCGAGCCTGATTGCAGGCCCGCCTGAGACGAACCGTCTCCGCGTGAAAGACCCCCAAAAAACCGCGATCCGTTTCGGTTCCGATCACGGGGCTCCGGCGGACCGGTCTCGAGGGAGATTTCGAGTACGCCGCAGCCTTACTTGCTTCCATTCAAGGGATGTTTCCCCATGAACGCAGACTTCGGGTCCACAGGCCAGGCTCACGGCCGGGGAAAGGTGCGTCACGGTGTGGTGCTGGCCGTGACCTCCCTGGCTCTGGCGACGGTCGTCTCCGCCATGGCGTCACTGAACGTGGCACTTCCCGGCATCGCCCGCGAGACCCACGCCAGCCAGACCGAGCTCTCCTGGATCATCGACGCCTACAGTCTCGTCTTCGCCTCCCTCCTGCTCCTGGCGGCCACACTCGGTGATCGTTTCGGGCGGCGCAAGGCCCTGCTGGGCGGACTGGGAGTTTTCGCGGCGGTCTCGGCGGCCGCCACCTTCTCCTCGGACCCGGTCGTGCTGATCGCCCTGCGGGCACTGCTCGGTGTGGCGGCGGCCTTCGTCATGCCCGCGACGCTTTCCACGATCACGACGACATTCCCCGCTGCGCAGCGGGCACGGGCCGTCAGCATCTGGGCAGCCGTCGCCGGCGCCAGCGCCGTGCTGGGACTGCTGGCCTCCGGCGCGGTGCTGGAGGTGTGGTCGTGGCGGTCGGTGTTCTGGCTGAACGTCGTCCTGGCCGTCGTGGCCGCCATCGGGACGTATCTGTTCGTTCCCGAGTCCGCGGAACCTGAGAAGCAGCCGGTGGACGGGATCGGCGCGGTTCTGACCGTCATCGGACTGGGAGTACTGGTCTACTCGGTCATCCAGGCGCCCGAGCACGGCTGGGGCAGCACCCGCACGCTGGGCGGCATCGCTGTCGGTCTGGTAGTGCTGGCGGTGTTCGTCCTGTGGGAGCTGAGGCACCCTCACCCGCTGCTGAACCCGCGGCTGTTCCGCAACCGGCCCTTCGCGGCCGGAACCCTGTCGATCACGCTGCAGTTCTTCGCCTTCTTCGGGTTCATCTTCGTCGTCATGCAGTACCTGCAGCTCGTACGGGGTGACAGCGCCCTCGTCGCCGCCGTGAGCGTGCTGCCGATGTCTGCGGCGATGATTCCCAGTGCCCGCCTGTCCCCGCGGCTGGCCGCACGGCACGGAGCGCGCCGGCCCTGGACCATCGGCCTGATCGCGGTCGCCACGGGCCTGTTGGTGCTCGCCGAACTCGACACCGACAGCTCCTACTGGCTGATCCTGGCCGGGCTCATCCCGCTCGGCGCGGGCATGGGGCTCGCCATGACGCCCGCCACCGCGGCCATCACCGACGCCCTGCCGCCCGCCCTGCAGAACGTGGGCTCCGCCGTGAACGACCTGTCCCGCGAACTCGGCGGCGCCCTGGGAATCGCGGTGCTCGGCAGCGCCCTGAACGCCGGCTACCGCGGCAGCCTCAACGTCGAGAGCCTGCCCGAACCGGTCGCCGAGGCCGCGCGGTCCTCTCTGGCAGCCGCCAACGTCGTGGGCACCAAAACCGGCAACGCCTCCCTGATCGAACAAGCCCGTGACGCCTTCTCCTCCGGGCTGCACCTGGCCCTCATCACCGGCGCGGGAGCCGCCGTTCTGGCCGCCGTCGCCATCACCCTCCTGCTCCGACACACCCGCCGAGCCTCCGCCGTTTCCATGGCCGGCACGCTGGAAAGCGACGTCCGTCCCGCACACGCACCGTGAGCGGTCCGGGATTCCGGGCGGGCAATTCACACTGACGTCTGGGGTCAGGACATCAGCCCCGCAGGCCCGGGTTCGCAGATGTCGGCTGCCCGAGCGGTGCGAGCTGCTCGGGCAGCCGGCGTATTCGCCGCGGCGCCCGTCTCTCCGACCGCGAAACGGGGTGTCCGCGGACCTGTCACGCAGGCATTGCACCGCCCGCCCGGGCAGCACCCGGGCCTCCCACCAGGGGATCCAATCGCTTCCTGGCCTCACTGGCCCTTGCGGTCATCCATGCGATGGCAGGGAGCACGTCTGCAGCTCCTGAGGATTCTCAGACGGTTTCCTGTTCGTCTCGAAGCGTGACCGTCTCTCCCGTACTGCCGGGCATCTGGGTAGGGATTGCTCATGGATTTCGTGCCTGCCGGGGGTGTCCTGGAAGTACCAGGGAATCCGTTCCAGAGCTTCAGGCAGTGATTCTGATGAACACGACCACGATCTCCCGTCAGCGGCAGGGTTCTGAGCCGTGTGCCGTTCTCGCCGGTGGGCGTGCGTTCGATATACCTCTGGAGCACGGACCGCTCGCCCCTGCCTCGGCACGCCATGAGTCCCGCCCAGTTCTGGCCGCGTGGGGACTGAACGACGATCAGATCTACGACACTCTGATGGTCATCTCTGAACTCGTGACGAATGCCGTCTCCCACGCTCTGCCCCCGGTGGTGCTGCACCTGCAGGCTTCCAGCTCGGACAGTGGCGTGCAGGTCTGTGTGATTGACGGCGGTCCGCAGGATGCACCGGACAACTGGGCAGCCGTTCGGCCTGCCGACGAGCACGGCCGGGGCGACGTGATCGTCTCGGCTCTCACCGGCAGCGCCGGATCCGGGTTCGACGCGGACGGCCTCATCGACCACTGGGCCAGCCTGGGCGCCGCCTGACGCTCCCTTGGAGCCCACTCGGTCCCCCCTGCGGTCGTGACAGACCTATCTCGAAACTTTTTCCTTCCAACTGGAATAGTCATGGTCCATGACTATGTTGTACCGGGTGACTCACTCACCCGCATCCATACAAGGAGCATCACGATGAGCGGCATCAACAAGGTTCTCTTCCTCGCCTTCCCCAACGTCGGTGAGCAGGACCTCCTCGCGCCCTGGGAGCTGTTCAGGGCGCTGGCCTACGACCTGGGCCAGAGCGGGGAGCAGCTGGAGGTCACCCTCGGCAGCTTCGAGGGCGGCACCGTCACCACTCACATGGGCGCGCAGCTGCAGACCGAGAAGGTCAGCCCCGAGGACCGTTTCGACCTCCTCTACATCCCCGGCGGTATCGGCGGCGGCGCGGCCTCCCGTGACCCGCAGGTCCTGGACTTCATCCGCGCCCACCACGCCGAGGGCCGCTGGGTGGCCGCCAACTGCGCCGGAGTCGGTGTCGTCTTCCGCTCCGGCATCCTCGAGGGCACCCGTTTCCAGGCCGCCGCCGTTCTGGGCCGCCGGCTGAAGGAACTGGGCGCCGACGTCGCCGAGCCGCGGCGCGCCTGGTCCGTCCTGCCCGAGGCGAAGGTCTTCACCGCCGGCGGCGCCGCCACCGTCCACCCCAGCACCATCGCCCTGGTCACCCACCTCTTCGGCGAGGACCGCGCCCGCGCCCTGGCCGGCACCTGGGACACCCTCCCCCTGCACGGCGAAACCCTCTTCAACCCCGAAGGCCCCCTCTCCAACGACGACGAAACCTTCGTCAAGGGCCTCCAGGACGGCATGGAAACCGTCTTCCTCCCCGAAAACTAACCCCCACCCAACGGACAAAGGGGGCGGGAATCGCACACGGTGCCACCCCGCCCCCACCCTCCACCGCACCCCGACACCACCCCCGCAATACGTCTAGGGAGACACCGTGAGCCAGACAGACCAGTCCCTCGCCGGAGGCGCATGTGATCTCGAGTCGGGTGTCTGCGCCCTGCCCGGTGACAGCGCGCCCCTTCCTGGTGACACCGTCGCGAGTCCCGCGCCTGAGGTGGGCCTCACGCGCATCACCTACGTGACCGACCCGATCTGCTCGGCCTGCTGGATCCTCGAGCCCGCCTGGCGTTCGCTCACGGAGCGCTACCGCGACCTCATCGACGTACGCCACGTCTACGGTGGGCTCCTGCGCGGCTGGCAGGGTTTCCACGACGCGGGCAACGGCATCCGACGCCCCGAGGACGTCGCGCATCACTGGGACGAGTTCGCCCAGATTTCAGGCCAGGCCATCAACTCCTCCGTCTGGTGGAGCGACCCCATCGACTCCTCGTATCCGCCGAGCATCGCGCTCGCCGCCGTCCGCCTGCTGGCACCCGAACACGAGGAGGCCTACCTGCGCCGCATCCGCGAGGAACTTTTCCTGGACGGTCGCAACATCGCTGCCCCCGGACTTCTCGAGGCGCTGGTCGTGGAGTTTGGTCTGGATGTGACGTCGTACCGGCGTCTGATCGAGAACGGTGACGCTGAATCAGAGTTCGAACGCGACCTGGTCCGCACCCACGAACTCGGCGCCCGCGGCTTTCCCACCCTCATTCTCGAGGGCCCCGACGGCCGCGTCGTCCTGCACGGCTGGATCCAGCCCGACCGCCTCGAGAACACCTTCCTCACCGTCTCAGGTGCAACCCGCCGCCCCGCCATCTCCTCCATCGGCGACGCCATCGACCGACTCGGCACCGGCACCTCACTCGAGTACGCCGCACTCACCGGCCACTCCGTCACAGAGGTGGAACAACTCCTCACCCAGGCCGGTGCCACCCCCCGATCCGCCGGCAAGGGCAAGGCCTGGTCGCCCAAGCCGCAGAACCGGCCCTGAGAATGTCCTGTGATTGATCGCTGAGCCTCACGAAGCGTGGACATCCGTCAGGGGGTGTTCGTCGTTGGCCCGTCATACCGAGGCTGTGGCTGTGGACATGAAGGGCAGCGATGGCGACCCACGTCGTTGGGAGCGCGGCCCGACCGCGCTCCCAACGACGTGCGAGTACGAGCTCTGAGCAACAGGCTGACGCGTATTGCTCTTCCCTGGTCAGGGTGTGCCTCGGGCCAACAGTTTTTCGAGCGGTCGCAGACTCGCAACGCAGCCGGCAGGGGGCGGTCACCTCGGGCTGTACGCCATCTTGCATCCGACCATCACGTGTCCCCGGACGGTCGGCAGGTCGCAGTCAGAGTGGTGCTCAGCCGATCTGACGGTCCCGGCCGGCGAGCCAACCAGCCGCGAGTTGAGGCAGCATCAAGAGAGTCATGAAGACCAGAGGGATTCGCCAGTTCCCGCTGTGCTGGTAGAGCACTCCGACGACGACGGGGCCGGGGATCGACAGCAGGTATCCGGCGCTCTGGGCGAATGCCGACAGGCGGATGACCGTGGCACTGTCACGGCCGCGCATCCCGATCATTGTCAGGGCCAGTGGGAACGAGCAGTTGGCGACGCCGAGGAGCACGGCCCACAGCAGGGGGGCCGCCGCTGGCGCGGCCCACAGTCCGACGTATCCGGCGATCCCGAACACTCCGATGGTGACGGCGACACCGCTTTGGCTGCGCAGCCGTCCGGCGACGGCCGCGAGAACGAACGACAGCGGAACCCCGAGCACGGAGGTGACGGCGAACAGCAGTCCCGCGGCTGCTGCGGACAGTCCCGCGTCGCGGAAGATCTGCGGGAGCCAGCCGATAACGACGTACGCGGCGGTGGCTTGAAGCCCGAAATAGATGGTGAGGGCCCAGGCGGTGGGGTTACGGGTGAGGCGTGTTCGAGGTGCGGATGCCGAGTCCGGTGAACCGGTCTTGGTCCGCGAGGTGTGTGCAACGGGGTGACGTGCGAGGGCGATCCACGGAGGGACCGCCACGACTGCGAGGGCAGCCCAAGCGCCGAGACCAACCCGCCAGTCTCCGCCGAAGGCCTTGGCCAGCGGGACGGTGACGGCGGCGGCACTCGACGCGCCCAGGTTGAGTGCCATGGAGTACAAACCCGTCATCATGCCGACCCGGTCGGCGAACCGCTGCTTGACGACGACGGGCAGCAGAACGTTAGCCACCGCGATACCGGCGAGAGCAAGGCCGCTCAAGGCGACGAACATGCCGGTGCCGTCCACCAGCGGACGCAGAGCGAGTCCCGCCGCAATCGCAGCCATGCCGGCGGCGATGACACGGTCGGACCCGTACCGGCGGGCCAGCCGGGGCGCGGCGGAGCCGACCAGCGCGAAGCACGCCGCGGGCACTGAGGTCAGGACGCCCGCCGCGGTGGCGCTCATCCCCAGGCTCGCACGTACCTCCTCGAGTACGGGACCGAGGCTGGTGACCGCAGGCCGGAGATTGACCGCGGCCATCAACAGGGCGACGACGGCAACGCGCCGCACCCAGCGCGCAGAACGGGCACCCTCTTGTCCATCTGCGCAGTGCGGGGCCGCGGGCTCCTCGTCCACCATGACTCGATCCTAATGATCAACTGGCAGGGGCAGGCTGTGTCCAGGGGACGTTGATCCAAGTGTCGACGCGGGTTTCACGGCTTCCCGGCCCGGTCCTCTGCGTCGCACACCCTGGACGCGACCACACCTTCCACGGACTGGATGCCCTCATGCTGAGCCGGAGTTGCCTTGGCTGCGAGGCTCAAGGCGGAGTCGAACCTCAGCTCAGTAGTAGTTGCAAGGCCAAGCTGTTGTGCAGGACACAGCGGAAGGCCTGCGTGCACAGGCTGTCCGGCCTGAGCCGAGGTTCTGGTGGCGGGCTCCGGCTGGATCGTGTTACGCGCATTCGATGATAAGTATCGACTGCTCATTCCGGGCTGTTGGGCCCCTTCTACGTTTCAGGCAGCGAACAGACCGCACAACCGCGGGTGGTCTGCTGAACATGAAGGAGCAGCCATGCAGAACATGACTGAAGCTGGGTTCATGTATGCCGCCAGGACGGGCAGCTACAACCACAACGAGATCGTCGTGCCCGTCGGTGTCGACACCGAGGTGGACGAGGGCATCGAGCTGGGTCTCACCGGGTCCATGAGGCCGGAATCCCGGTCGTCGCGGGACTGACCGCCAAGGTCAATCCGCTGGTCCTTTC
>NZ_JBSFZS010000222.1:0-6719 GCF_053600395.1 Streptomyces sp. NPDC005070
ACGAAGGGGAAGCCCGAGCGCTGGGCCTGCTTCCGGCCGACCCGCGCGTACTGGTAGCAGTCGGTGGTGTCGAACCACGCCGGGTCGATGAGGCCTGTCGAGGGCCGCCACCTCTTGCCCAATCGGGAAGCGGCTTCAGCCGACTGCCTGCCGCGCCGTCAGGGAAGCCGGCCGCCAGCCCAGTTCGGGTGCGATCAGATGCCGGGTGTCGTGCAGGATCTGTTCGTACTCCTCCCGGTGGAACTCGTACGGCAGCTCAAGGCGCAGCTCCGAAACCTGAGCGAGGACCGGGTCGGCGGTGAGCTGTTCGAGGATCTGCTCGGCGGTGCCCACCACGTCGGGGGCGAACAGGGTCCGCTTCGGGCCCTGGGGTGCCAGGGTGCGGGCGTGACGGTTCGCCGCGTAGGCGCGGTAGCGGGCCCGGCCGGCCGCGTCCGCGCTGTCGAACGGCACGATCACCCGGCCCAGCGCCACCCGCCCCGGACGCTCCACACCTCGTAGGGACGGCGTGCTGCGGTACGCGGCCAGCAGATTGAGCTGGGCCGTGGTGAAATCGTCGGTTCCCTCGCCCGAGACGATGTTGCCGGACAGCAGACCCAGACCGTTCTCGGCGGCCCAGCGCACCGAGCGCAGGCTCCCGCCGCCGTACCAGATGCGGCGTGCCAGGCCGGGGCTGTGCGGCTGCAGTCTGGGGCGCTGGGTGTTCCCCGGCGAGTGGATGACCGTGTCCGGCCCGCCGATGTGGTCGCCGCGCAGGTTGTCGAGGACGCGGGCGATCCTGCCGTACGACAGGTCGAAGCCGCGCCAGTCCCCGTCGTACACGAGGTCGCCGAGCAGCTCGGCGTGCGGCATGCCGGTGCTGAAGCCGATCTGGAGCCGGCCCCGCGACAACACGTCGGCCAGCGCCAGGTCCTCGGCGAGACGGAAGGGACTCTCGTAGCCGATCGGGATGACGGCGGTACCGAGTTCGATCCGCTCCGTGCGCTGGCCTGCCGCGGCGAGGAACACGGCCGCCGAGGCCACGCCGTGTTCGAGGTGCCGCTGCCTGATCCAGGCACCGTCGAAGTCCAACCGTTCGCCGTACTCGAACAGTTGGAGCGTCTCCTCCAGTCCGGTGTACGGGTCGTCGTCGGCGAAGTTGCCCGGGGTGAGAAAGGCCAGGGAGGTGATGGTGGGAGTACTCATGGGAGGCCGGCCCTTCACTTCGTGATGGTCTCGGACGCGGGGGAAGCCACCCGGCCGCCGGGGATCGCCGCGAGCAGTTCGCGGGTGTACGCGTGGCGGGGACGGGTGAAGAGGTCCTCCGGTGGGCCCGTCTCGACGACGCGGCCCGCCCGCATGACGGCGACCTGGTCCGCGATCTGGCGTACGACCGCCAGGTCATGGGAGATGAAGAGGTAGGCCACCCCCGTGCCGGCCTGCAACTCGGCCAGCAGCTCCAGCACTTGGGCCTGCACCGAGACGTCGAGCGCGGACACGGGCTCGTCGCACACCACCAGGTCGGGGGAGAGCGCGAGCGCGCGGGCGATCGCGACCCGCTGGCGCTGGCCGCCGGACAGCTCCGTCGGCCGGCGCTCCAGCGTGGCCGCGGGCAGCGCCACCCGGTCGAGCAGCTCGCGGGTGCGGGCGAGCCGGGAGGCACGGTCGCCGACCTTGAACGCACGCAACGGCTCGGTGATCACCTCACCGACGGAGAAGTGCGGATCGAGGGAGGCGTACGGGTTCTGGTAGACGAACTGGGCGCGGCGGCGCAGCTCTCTGGCACGGGCGCCTCTCACGGTGGTGACGTCGGCGCCGTCGAACAGGACCTGCCCAGCTGTGGCGTCGGCGAGCCGGAGCACCAGCCGGGCGGTCGTGGACTTGCCCGAGCCCGACTCGCCCACCAGGGCCAGGGTCCGTCCGCGACGGAGGGTGAAGCTGACGTCGTCCACCGCGCGCAGGGTGCGAGGCCCGTCGGCGGTGCGGGGCAGCCGGAACTCCTTGACCAGGTTGCGCGCCTCCAGCAAGGGTGCCGTCTCCGTCGCGGTCACAGGTGCGGACGGGCGACGCCGTGCGGTGGTCATGCTCGGGGCGCTCGCCAGCAGACGCCGCGTGTACGCGTCCTGGGGGTCGGCGAGGACCTCATGGGTGAAGCCCGACTCCACCACCCGGCCCTGTGACATGACCACCAGCCGCTGCGCCCGGTCGGCGGCGACCCCGAGGTCGTGGGTCACCAGCAGGATCGCGGTGCCCGACTCCTCGGCGAGATGCTGGAGATGGTCGAGGATGACCCGCTGCACGGTGACGTCGAGGGCGCTGGTCGGCTCGTCGGCGATGATCAGCTCGGGTCGCGCGGCGATCGCGACGGCGATCAGGGCGCGTTGCCGCATACCGCCGGAGAGTTCGTGCGGATACTGCCGGGCCCGTACGGCGGCGTCGGGCAGCCCCGCCCGGTCCAGGACGGCGACGGCCTCGGCGGCGGCCGATCGGCGGGTCGCCAGACCATGGATGCGCAGCACTTCGGCGACCTGTTCGCCGATCCGCTTGACCGGATTGAGCGACACGGTCGGATCCTGGGGGACGAGCCCGATCCGCGCCCCGCGTACGGTGCGCAGCTCCCCTTCCGACAGGGTGGCCAGGTCGTGCCGGCCGAAGCGGACGGTGCCGGTGTCGATGCCGCCGTTGTCCGGCAGCAGACGGGTGATCGCGTGCGCGGTCGTGCTCTTGCCGGAACCGGACTCACCGACCACCGCCGTCACCTGGCCCGGCCACACGTCGAGGTCCACGCCCCGGACGGCCGCCACCGTGCCGCCGCGGGTGCGGTACGAGACGGACAGTCCGCGGATCTCCAGCAGGGGGGTGCTCTCCGGCAGGGGTGTGCTCTCCGGGAGGCGGGTGTTCTCCGGGAATGGTGTGGTCACGTCCTCGCCGTTCTCGTGTTCGTGGGTCATCGCTGCCGGGCCCATTCGCCGTCGAGCGCCCTGGCGACGCGGTTGGCGGCCAGTACGGTCGCGGCGATCGTCAGACCGGGCAGCGCGGTCAGCCACCAGGCATTGGCCAGGTAGTTGCGGCCCTCGGAGATCAACGTGCCCCATTCCGGGGCCGGCGGGGGAGCGCCGTAGCCGAGGAAGCTCAGCGCCGACACGGCCAGGATGGAGGCGCCGAAGTCGAGGGTGGCCAGGACGATCACCGGGCCGGCGGCGTTGGGCAGCACGTGCCGGCCCAGCACCGAGTACCAGCGGGCCCCGCAGGAGCGCGACGCCTCGACGAACACCGCCTGGCGCACCCGGAGCACCTCGGCGCGCGCGACCCGGGCGAAGGAGGCGACACTGGCGATACCGACCGCGACGGCCACCTTCACCGTCCCGTACCCCAGCGCCGTCACCAGCGCCAGCGACAGGAACAGCGCGGGGATGGACAGCAGGATGTCGACGAAACGCATCAGCACGTCGTCCACCCAGCGGCCCACGAACCCCGCGACCAGACCGAGCAGACCCCCCACCACGAACGCCACCAGCACTGCGATCAGGGTGGCCTTCAGCGACAACTGGGCTCCGTGCACCACCCGGGCGAACACATCGCGTCCCAGCTCGTCCGTACCGAACCAGTGCGCACCACTCGGACCGCGGAAATTCTGCGCCGGCACCCCCTTCAGCGGGTCCCGCGAGGTGAACAGCCGCGGCCGGAACGAGGCCAGCACCACCAGGAGGAGGACGGCGAGCGACAGCAGCAGGCCGGGACGGCGTGCCAGGAACCGCGGTACCCGCCGAACGCCGACACGACGTCCCGGTACGGGATCCGGCGCTTCGCCCACCGGCCGGACGAGGCCGAGCGCGGCCTCGGTGGGGTCGTCGACAAGGCTCTGACTCATGCGACGCCCGCCCTTCCGCCCGAGGCCACCACGATCCGAGGGTCGAGCACCGGATAGACCAGGTCGACGACCAGATTCGTCATCACGAAGATCAGCGCGCCGAAGGCCACCACTCCCTGGACCACCGGGATGTCCTGGGCCGTGACGGCCGCCGCTGTCACACGGCCCAGACCGTCACGGGAGAACACCGTCTCGACGACGACCGAACCGGCGATCAGCTGTCCCACCAGCAGGCCGACGACCGTCAGAGCCGGCAGGGACGCGTTGCGCAGCGCGTGCCGCAGATGGACCCGCCAGCGGCTCGCTCCCTTGGCGCGGGCGGTCTCCACATAGGCCTGGTCGAGGGCGGTGAGCAGGCTCTTGGCCAGCACCTGCGCGATCTGAGCGCCGGTCGGGACCGCGAGTGTCAGCGCCGGCAGCACCAGCCCCCTCAGCCCGTCGTTACCGAACGCGGGAAACCAGTGCAGCCGGAAGGAGAACGCCTCGACGAGCAGCAGTCCCACCCAGAACGTCGGGACGGACACCCCCAGCGGCGGCAGCGACAGCAGGAACTGCCGCAGCCACCGCCGCGTGGTGTACGTCGCCGCCACCGCCAGTCCGCCGCCGAGCACCACCGCCAACAGCAGCGCCGTCGAGGTCAGTTGAAGGGTCTGGGGCAGCGCGTCGGCCAGAGTCGAAGCGACCGGCCGGCCGGTGGCGACCGAGTCGCCGAAGTCCCCCCGCACCGCCCGCCCGAGGTACTCGGCGTACTGCGCGAGCACCGGCTTGTCGAAGCCGTACTCGTGCCGCAGCGCGGCGATCTGCCGGGGATCGACCTGCCCCGACTCCATCCCGGCACCGGCCATCGCCGTGACCGGGTCGCCCGGGAGGAAATCCAGCACCAGGAACGACACGGTGTACGCCGCCCACAGCACCCCGGCCGCCTGCGCGAGCCGCTTGATCACGTAGCCGCGCACGGGTCAGCCGATCCAGGTGTCGTGCAACTGGATCCGGCTGGAGGCGTCGAAGGCGAGGCCGTGCACCTTCGTGGACACGCCGAGCTGGGTCTGTAGTTCCACCACCGGTGCGTTGTAGGCGTCACGCACGATCGACTGCTGTGCCTGGGCCACCAGTTGGCCGCGCTTGGCCGGGTCGGTGGTCGCGGCCTGAGCGGACAGTGTCGTGTCCAGGCTGCTCGTCGGCACACGGTAGAAGTTGGCCAGCTTCGTGGAGAAGGAGCTGCGCAGGATGTCGGGGTCGGCGCGGGTGATGTTCCCCCAGATCGCGTCGTACGAGCCCGCCTGCTGGATCGGCGTGAGCTGGGGGAGTTGGAGCTGCTTGAGGGTCACCTGGACGCCAACAGCCTTCAGTTGCTGCTGTATCAGCTCCAACGCGGGCTGGTTCGTCGCCGCGTTGGGAACCCAGTCGATGGTCAGGCTCAGCTTCTTGCCGTCCTTGACACGGGTGCCGTCGCCGCCCCTCTTCCAACCGGCTTCGTCCAGCAGGGACTTGGCCTTGGCCGTGTCGAGGGCCAGGTCTGGGGCGAAGCTGGTGTAGTCGGGTGTGGTGTGCGCGAGGACGCTGGTCGCCGGCCGGGTGCCGGTGGGGAAGACGGTGTCGGCGATCTGCTTCCGGTCGACGGCGGACAGGATGGCCCGGCGGACCCGGGCGTCCTTCAGAACCGGCCGCGCGTTGTTGAAGCCGAGTCCGAAGACGATGCCGGGATTGGCCCGCCGCTGGAAGGCGACCTGACCGCCCTTGAGCGCCGCCTCGTCGGCCCGGCCCACGCTGCCGATCGCGTCCACCTGTCCGGACCGCAGACTGCCGGCCCGTACGCCCGCTTCCGGCACCACCTTGAACACCAGCTTGTCCAGGTAGGCCTCGCCCTTCTTGCTCCACCGGGAGGAACCCCAGGCGTAGCCGGGGCGTTTGGCCAGGGTGACCGACTGGTTCTGAACGTAGCTCTTCAGCACGAAGGGCCCGGACCCGACCACCCCGTCACTGCACTTCCGCTGCGGGGACCGCTTCACGCTCGCGGACGACTCGATCCCCAGTGAGTGCGTCGAAGTCGCCTGCAGGAACTGGGCGTTGGGCTGCTGGAAGGTGACCTTGACGGTGAGCGGGTCCACCACAGTGGTGCTCTTGGCGCCGCTCAGGTAGCCCTCGGCCAGGGTGCCCAGGACACCGAGCTTCGGTACCGCGTCGAAGTTGTCCTTGACCACCTGGGCGGTCAGCGGGGACCCGTCGCTGAACGTGACACCCGAACGCAGGTGGAAGGTGAAGGCGGTCGCGTCGGCGCTGATGTCCCAGCTCTTCGCCAGCCACGGCACGATCTTGCCGGTCTTGGGGTCCTGGTCCGTCAGGGAGTCGATGATCTGGCGCACCGAGTAGATCGTGTCGTTGCTGCCGACCTGCTGGGGATCCACGCAACCGGCGTCGGAACCCACGGCGAAGGTCAGGGTCCCGCCGGAGCGCGGCTTGCCGCTCCCGGTGCCGGAGCCGTCGGTGCCCGATCCGCAGGCGGTCAGCAGCAAGCTGGTGGTGAGAAGGGCGGTGAGCGTCGCCCATCGGGGAGATCTGAAGTCCGGACGTGCTCTCACGGAGGGTTCTCCTCTTGGTGTCGCCGGGCATGGGGCGTCGTACGAGGCACGACTGCGCACGGGTGCGCGGGCCCGTCGGCGCGACGCCGGTGACGGGCAAGGGCCTGCGGACAGGGGCCGGGCGGAAAGCGGAAAGCGGAAAGCGGAAGCGGATCGGAGAGATCAGGAGGGAGGGGGAGCCGGGCGAAGACGCGTACCGCGACGGCTGGTCACGGACGTCGGCTGTCGACGTGCCTCAAGTACGTCGACGGTCTGCGTATCTCCACGACGTCGACGCGGGTGGGCGTCAC
>NZ_JBSFZS010000223.1:0-6709 GCF_053600395.1 Streptomyces sp. NPDC005070
GTCGGCGCCCCAGATCCGGGCGGCGGTGTTCTTGCGCATCGGCTGCCAGGCGGGCGAACGGCCGCCGTACGGGAACGGACCGGAAGGCGACGAGGCCGACGTAGGTGAGCCCGTCGTGGGTGTCCGCGGTGAGCCCGTGCGGCAGCAGTGGGGCGACGGCCGCGGGGTCGACGGCCCAGTGGATGAAGGTGAGGTCGAGCCACCGCTGGGTGAGGAGCGGGCTGCGCACTGCGGCCGGCGGGTCGGGCGTGATGGGCGTGGGGTGCACTCCACAAGGGTGCCGGATCGCGTGCGGGAGGCGGGAGGCGGGGGGCGGCCGGGCGGTGATGGTGGCGGTGGGACCACTCTGCCTCGTCCGCGCCGTCCGGTGACCACGGGGAGCGTGGCTTCAGCCGTGCAGCGGGATCTTGTGGCGGCGGGCCGGGGAGGGCGGCCACCGCAGGTGTACGCCGGTCATGCGGGCGATGAGGCGCAGATGGGCGCCTGTGTTGCCGACGTACCAGAGCGGGCGTTCCGCCCTGGTCCAGACGTACGCCGGCACGCCTGCGTCCAGGAGGGTCATCAGGCGGGGTTCTTCGAGCGTCGCGGCCGCGAGCGCGTACAGCGCCGGCAGTCTGGGGGCGATCACGCCGTAGTCGAGCATCCGGGCCAGGGCGTGTTCGTCGAGAATGGTGTCCTCGGTGGGCAGCGTGACGGGGTACACCGACGGGAAGGACCGGCCGAGGTCGAGGAACCACTTCACCGTCCCGTAGCGGGGGTCCACGAGCCGTGGCCCGAGCGGGGCCAGCCGTCCCAGCATGAGCCGCGGCCGTACGAGCATGGCGTGGGTGAACAGGACGCGGAGCAGGGCGACGTTCATCATGAACCGCTCCACCTGCGATTCCGGCGCGGCCAGGTCCTCGTGGCGCAGGTAGCCGGCGACGATGCTGGCGTTGTGGGCGCGGTACCAGGCGGCGGGCGACGGCTCGCGGATGCAGTCCACCCAGTACTCGACACTTCTGGCGCTCGCCTCCCCCGGGGCGCCGGCGCACAGCAGGCCCGCCTCCACCTTGTCCCTGAGGAGCCCCTCGTTCACGGAACGCCACCATGCGCTGCCCGGGCGCGCCCCGGACTGCGGGGCGAGCACTCCGCGTGCGGCGGACCAGCGCAGAAAGCTCAGCTCGGCGTGACCGTACCGGCGCAGGGGCTCGGAGGAGTGCGTGTAGAACTCCTGCGCCAGCGCGAGGCGTGCGCTCACGTCGTCCCGGACCAGCGCGATCCGCCGCTCGGCTCGGGAGGCTGCGTCTGCATCGGACATGGGGATCCCATCGGGCTGCTGTCACTTCGGGGAGCCGAGCCGGGGAACCCGGAGCCTTGCCAGACGAGCCGCTGGCGGGTGCCCCTGCGTTTCCTGCCCGGGCCGCTCCGCAATGGCAGCGCTCGCGTCCGGGAAGGCGTTCGGGGCGTACGGCTTCCTGTGCCGGGGGGTGAGGTGGCCGCCCGCTCTCCTTCTCTCAGGATCCGTGGTGGTGGCGTGTTCTGCTAGTCATCGCGGATCGGTGGCGTCCGAGGTGCCTGTACTGGTCCGAAATGGCGGTGCCAGGCCGGTGTGGCCGTCGAGTGCGGCATCAGGGACCGAGGTCCGACGCCGTGCGGATGGACTCCGGCGTTCTGGACCGGAGGCGCAGACCGCTGCCATCACTGCCACTCCCGCCATGGCACCCAGCCGCCGCCCCGCTTCGTCATGCGGAGGGATGCCAGCCGGGCGGTGTGCAATGGTCGGCTAGGGCCCGCGGCTCATCAGCGCACGCCGGACGCCCTGCCGTCGCCGGGAAGGCTCGGGCGCGGGGCCAAAACGGATCAGCCCGCCCGAGAGCGTGGTGAAGGAAGCTGGAGCATCTCGTCCCTTCCGGGGTCGTTCAGCGCAGCGGCGGCAGATCGGCGCGTAGCCGCTGGGTGCCCATCAGGTAGGCGGTATGCGGCCCAACGTAGAAGCGGCTGTGGCGGCCGTGTTTGATGTCCTCGGCCGTGACGAGTACCGCCCCCGCATTGTCGGGATCGGCGGCCAGCGCGAGGAGCGCGTCACGGAGGGTGATCGCTTCGGGGGCGTCGAGATGGAGATCGAAGACATCGAAAAAGCGGATCTGCCGGAAAGCATGGCCGGGCACCCGCAGCGGGCCCTCGACGACGTGCCGTACGGGGGCGAAACGCAGCCGCTCGATCCCGGTGGCGAGCTCCGGATGACCGATCTCACCAAGTTCCTCGGCCAGTTCCCGGCGGATCGCCTCCAGGCTGCTTTCGCGGTCCCGTTCGTCGTGGAGCCAGCGCGCAAAGCGCAGCAGTGCCCGGGCGGGAAGGAAACCCCGCAGGTCGCTGCGCATGCGCTGGTCCACCCGGCCGTCCTCGCGAAAGCCCAGGCGGTCCAGGTCGGGGCGGGCCGAAGGGTGGTACTTGAGGACCCCGCCCAGCGGACCGTAGGAATCGGGACGGTAGGGCGAGTGGATCAGGAGATAGTGGTCGTCGTCCTGGATCCGCAGCAACGATGCCACCGAGACTCGAACTTCACGCAACGGCCGCATCGAGACCGCCAGCAGGGGCAGCCAACGCCGGTTGCCCCACAGCATGGAGACGAGCCAGCTCAGCAACGCGACCAGCAAACCTGTCCAGATGGCTTCCAGCATGCGTCTACCCGCCCCCCACGAGTCCCTTCGATGCGAGACTACCCGCAGCCGAGCATGCCGGGGGGTGAGTGGTGGAAGTACACTTCCTGCCCGGTTGCGGGGTGGCCGACGGCGAGCGGGCCGAGATCGAGTGGGTGCTGAGCCGGATCGCCGTGGGCGACGGTCCCGGCCGTCTGCCCCGACCCGTGCACCGGGTGGAGGTCGTCGGTCTGATCGCCGGAGGCCGCAGCGGAGCGCAGGTGCTGGAGATCCGGGTACGGCGCGGCATACCCGACGTGACGGAGTGGCATGTCGCCAAGCTCCAGGACGCGGCTGCCGCACGCGGCGAATGGCAGGCGTACCAGAAGCACATGGCCACGCTGGAGACGGCGTATCGGACATCCGTCAGCGCGGTGAGCGAGACGGTGCTCGGCTCGGACGTCCCCCTGCCCGGCGACCGCGAGGCCGTCGTGTACCAGCACGTCAGCGAACGGATCGGGGAACCGGGGCGGTCCCTGACGACACTGGAACAGCTCGCGGTCCAGGCGTTGGACGGCTCGCACGAAGCCCTGCGCAGCGCCGAGACGGTCGTCGGGCGCCTGCTCCGGCAACTCGGTGGCACCCTCTACCGCGCCGCGGAGCCCGACCGCAGGATCAGCCTCCGCTGGCTCAACCCCGTCCTCGGACCGGACCTGCTGGTGGAGACGGCCGACCCCGCCGTGCGTACGACGCGGGTCTATCCGGCGGATCTGCTCGCTGCCTCCTGCGCCCCCGACGAGGCGGGGCACGACCAGCGCCTGCGTCCCGGGGCGTGGATCGCCGTCGAGGTGTCGTCGGTCCGTGGGGAGGACGGGGTGCTGCTGGCGCACACCTCGCCCGACACCCGCATCGAGATCCTGCCTGGGCCCGCAAGCCCCCTGCCGCAGGACGGCATGTCATCGGGGCCGGGCCTGCCGGACGGAGGCCGGCTGCTGTACGCCACGGTCCTCGCCACGCGTACCCAACGCTACGCGCAGCTGTGCAGGGACCTGCTGGGCGACGCGCTCGAACTGAACGGCACGGAGGTCAGGCTGGACGGCTGCCGGTTCGGCCATCCGTTCGGCCGGTTGCACGCCATCCTGTGCGACCCGGCAGAGGGCTGGGTGTCCGCGAGCGTCCACGGCGATCTCAACCCGCGCAACGTGCTGGTGGCGGACGATCAGCCGTACCTGATCGATCATGCGCGGGCGGAGGACCTGCAGCCCCAGATGGGCGATCCGGCCTGGCTGGAACTGAACCTGCTGCGCGGCGTCGTCGCGCGCCGCCTCGGCTGGGAGGAACTCATCCGTCTGCAAAGGGTGCTGGCGGTGAGCTGCCGTCTGCGGCCTGAGGCTGATCCTCGGGACGCTGCCCTGCCAGGCGCCTGGCCGCTGGACGGCGAACCGGAACATTTCGTGGCCGCCTTCCGTCTGCTGTGGCAGGTACGCTCCGCGGCCCGCGCGATCTACCCCGACCAGGGACGCCGCCCCTGGTGGCGGGAGTACCTGGCCCAGCTCACCCTGGCCGCCTGCCGGACACTCAAGTGGCCCGCCGAAGCACACGACCCCATCACTGCGGGCGCTGCACTGGTGGCCGCGGGAGTGGCCGGCGAGTGTCTCACCGACAACACGGCGCCACAGGCCGGCGGGTTCTTCACTCACTGGTCGGCCGCCGGACTGGGGCGGCTGGCTGCTTGGCTGCTGCCTCGGCTGGATCCGGCCGAACGCGATGAACGGGCACTCCTGGTGGAGCTCGTCTCCGCACTCGGCGCCGCCAATCCGGCCACCGGACACCGGCTCACCGCGTCACTCGAGCAGGCACGCGACAGGGCGGTGCGCGCATTGTGCGGCGAGGCGGTCGAGCAGCGGCTGCGCACACTGCGCCCCGGCCGTTTGCCGTACATCCCGCTGCGGGCCTCCACCGGCAGCGGCACACGGCAGGACGACGCCTTGCGCCTGCTGGCCGATGAGCCGGCGGTCGTGCTCGTCGGGAGCGCCGGAGCAGGCAAGTCGACCGTCCTGCGGGAACTCGAGTACGGCTACCTGCGCGCCGTCAGCGGTGAGGCAACGGAGCAGCACCTGGCCGTACGAATGCCTGTACTGCTGGCGGCAACCGACGTCGCCCGTACATGGCGCCCCGCTGTCCGGCACGAGGATCTCCTGGCCGACGCGTGCCCAGGCGCCGGCCGTCTCGATCCCGACGACTTCCGTGCGCTCTTGGCCCTCGACGGCATCCAAGTACTGGTCGACGGTCTGGACGAGGTGCCCGGCCAGGCCAGGACGACCGTGTCGCAGTGGCTGGAGCAGTTGCGCACCGACCATCCCGGCGTGCGCCTGGTGGTCTGTCACCGCACATCGGCCTACCATGCGGCTCCGGCTCAAATCCTGCGCCTGCCAACAGTGGTGCTGCACCCGGTCACCCCGGAACAGGCGCATCACTACACGGGCGGGAGGCTCGCGGGCCATCTGTTCGGCACCGAAGCAGAGGACGGATCGGGCGTGCCCCCGGCTCTGGGTCGGTTGATGGGCACTCCCCTGTTCCTGTGGATGGCGGTCGAGGCGCAGATGTCCCTCGACCCGCCGCCGCGGAGTGTCGGCGAACTGTTCACCGCCTTCACCACCTGGTACCTGACCGAGCGTCATCACGAAGAGCACGACTCGGCGAACGACCATACCCGATACAGCCTGGACGACAAGGTGCCGTTGCTGGAGGCCGTCGCCGAGCACCTGACGGAGAACGGCAATCTCGCCCGGGCCCCGCTGGGACTGCTCGGCCCGCGGCTGGAGCGGCTGCGTCCGGACTGGCGCGCCGTGCTCGACGAGGTGATCGCCTCGGAGCTGCTCGTCGAGGAGCACCAAGCGGTCGGCTTCTTCCATGAACTGTTTCGCAGCTATTTCGCTGCACGGACCCTCGTGCGACTGGCCGAGGGGGACCCATCTGGGCTGTTGCGCCGGGCTCTGCGCTTCGAGTGGCAGGAGGCGGCGCGCATGCTGGTCGGCTTCCCCGAGACCGACCAGGGCAGCGTCACGCGGCTCCTGGACACGGCGGCCTCAGCGGATCCGCGTTACGGGGCCTGGCTGCTGCGCCACACCCTGGCCGCTGCGCCGGACAAGCTGCAGGCGTTCGTCGTACGGCAGGAAAACGTTCTGGCGGCGGCCTCCGCGGGAGCCACGGCATGGCAGCGGGCGGCCACCGCGCTGGCGGTCCTGCGTCGGCCGGCTGCCTGGTCGGCCCTGTCCGACATCGCCGCACGGGCCGGCCACCCGGTCGACGCCCGGGTCGCCGCGCTGCGTGCCCTGACCGACCCCCTGAGCCGGGACGTCGCCGCGGCCCGCCGGATCGCGGAGCGCGAACCCGCCGATCTCGCCGCGCTGCGCCGGGCCGTGGACGCCATCCTCGGCGCGACGGAAGGCGCACCGACAGACCTTGAGATTGTGGCGCTACGCGCGATCGGGCGAGCGGGGCTCACCTCCCTCAGCGGCTTCGCGGGCGAACGGATCCACGCCGAGGAGCCCTGGCCCCTGGTGCGGGAGGCGTCGTCGGCGCTCGCCACGCTGGAGATCGATCTCACACCACGTCAGCGAAGTCACCGGGAGGCCGCCTGCAGACGTCGCCTGCGGGCCGCAGACGCACAGGCGCAGGCCACGTCCATCACCGCGAAAAGCTCGGACTTGATACGCGAACGCGCCGAACTCCTCGCCGTACTGGCGCAGTCACGTGATCCGTCCGCGCTGGATGTCTTACTGAAGCATCGCTTCGTACCCGGTCTGGTGGAACTGCCGGACTGGTCCGGGCTGCTGCACGGTCCAGCTCGGGCCCGGCTCGATGCCACGCCGGACGACCCCGCGGCCACCCTGCTCCTCAACGACGGAGACGTACGGCACACCGCCTTGCAGGTCTTCGCCGACGGCGACGAGCTGCCCGCACTGGCAGCGGCTCATCGAGTGCTGTCGGATCCGGCGGGTCCGCCCTGGGACCTGCTCGAACGAGTCTCGCCCGAGGCTGTCCAGCGCGGCTGCGGCCGCCAGCAGCCGCCCGCCGGACGCCTCGGG
>NZ_JBSFZS010000224.1:0-6693 GCF_053600395.1 Streptomyces sp. NPDC005070
CCGGTACATCGATGCCCGTCGCCACCGACGCCCACCCCTCACCCAACGGCGACGGGCTGATGCACCGGCACGGCCCCGACCCACCCACCGGACCGAACCCGCACCCGCACCCGCCCGGAGGGCTACGCCGGGATCACCGCCGACACACGGAACCCACCCGCGTCCGTAGGCCCCGACACGAACACACCCCCGAGCGCGGCCACCCGCTCCTTCATCCCCAGCAGCCCGTTCCCCCCACTGGGCAGCCCGACGGACGACCCCGCCCCCACCTCCGGCGGACACTCGTTCTCCACCTGCATCGCGATCTCGGACACCCGATGCGCCAGCCGGACATACGTCTTGGCCCCCGCCGCGTGCTTGTGGACGTTCGTCAACGCCTCCTGCACCACCCGGTAGGCGGTCTGCTCGATCTCACGGGCGTACGCCCGCATGTCCCCCTCGACCGACAGGGCCACGACCATCCCGGCCGCCGCCGACTGCCCGATCAGCTCGTCGATCTCGGCCAGACTCGGCCCCTCACCGGCCCCGGAGGAGTCGCCGGCCGCCCGCGAAGCGGCGGCGGCCGCGGCGGCCCCCACGGCCGCCAGCGGCACCGACGGCACGCGCGCCTGCAGCCCGTCCCCCGTGCGGAGCACGCCCAGCATCTCCCTCAGCTCGGTCAGCGCCTGCCGCCCCATGTCCCCCACCAGGGCGGCGTTCTTCACGGCCTTCTCGGGATCCTTCCGGGCGACGGCCTGAAGCGCCGCCGCGTGGACGACCATCAGCGAGACCCGGTGCGCGACCACGTCGTGCATCTCCCGCGCGATCCGGGTGCGCTCCTCGTTGCGCGCCCACTCCGCCCGCTCCTCCGCGCGCTCCGCGAGAAGCTGGAGCTCCCGCTCCAGCGAGTCCGCCCGCTCCCGCAGGCTCTCCATGAGCCGGCGCCTGGCCCCCATGTACAGCCCGAGCAGCACGGGCGGCGCGGTCATCCCGATGGCCGTCGTGATGGAGGCGAAGGGGACGAGCCAGTTCCCCATCGGCACGTCCCCGTCCACGACGCTCTGGTGCGCCCGGACGAACGTGACGATCAGCATGCCGGCGAAGGACATCCCGGCCAGTGCCGCGGTGATGCGCCGCGGCAGCTCGGAGGCGGCGAGTGTGTAGAGCCCGACGAGTCCCATCAGGAACCCCATCTGGGCGGGCGTGATCGCGATGGACACCAGGACGACCGCGATCGGCCACTTCCGCCGTACCAGCAGTACGGACCCGGCCACCGTCCCGAACGCGACCCCCACCGGAGTGGGCAGTCCCGCGTCGTGAGCGAAGCGGACCCCCTCCCCACCGCACTCGAACGCGGACCCCAGAGCGAGCCCCCCGTCCAACACCGCACCGCGCCATCCGACCCACCACCACGGCCCGTTCCCGGCCCCGGTGTGCTCTTCCCCCGTCGTGGTCATGCCTCCAGCCTACGGTTGCACCCCGAACCATTTCCGGTGAGTTTCCCCGACTGGCCTACACCACACCCCCGTCGGATTCAGCGGTCCCGGAAACGCCACCGGCCCGGGGCCGCTCCCGGTCCCGCAAGCACAGGAACGCAAACACCGGACCGCCGCGGACGCCTCGGACGGCCTCCGGGACCACTCGGTCATCTGCCGCGCGGGAAGCGCCGAGTTGTACCGTCGCACGGAGGGCATCCCGTACGGCATAGTGTTGGGTGCCGACTCGACGAGCCGACCAAATGTCCGGTTCGATCGAGTTTCTTCCCCCGTGGTGTAATTGGCAGCACTGTGGCTTTTGGTGCCATCTGTCCGGGTTCGAGTCCTGGCGGGGGAGCCTTGGTCGATCCGGCCCCTGACAGCACCATCAGGCCCTCTCCCGCATCCCTCCTGATTCGCCCCGGTATCCTGCGGATGTCCACACCCCGCCATCCGAAGCCGAAGGGCAACCCCGTGAGCGCCAATCGCCCGGCAGCCGTCGTCGTACTTGCAGCGGGTGAGGGCACCCGTATGAAATCGGCCACACCCAAGGTTCTGCACGACATCTGCGGACGCTCCCTCGTCGGTCATGTGCTGGCCGCCGCGCGCGAGTTGGATCCCGAGAACCTGGTCGTCGTCGTCGGCCACGCCCGCGAGAAGGTCGTCGGGCACCTCGCGGAGATCGACCCGGACGTCCGGACGGCGGTGCAGGCCGAGCAGAACGGCACCGGGCACGCGGTACGGATGGGCCTCGAAGAGCTCGGCGGCGGCGTGGACGGCACCGTCGTCGTGGTCTGCGGCGACACCCCCCTGCTCAGCGGAGAGACCCTGCTCACGCTAGCCTCGACCCACAGCGCCGACGGCAACGCCGTCACCGTGCTGACCGCCGAGGTCCCCGACGCCACCGGCTACGGCCGCATCGTGCGGGACGGCGCCAGCGGCGCGGTCACCGCGATCGTCGAGCACAAGGACGCGACCGACTCGCAGCGCGCGATCCGCGAGATCAACTCGGGCGTCTTCGCCTTCGACGGCCGGCTCCTCGCCGACGCGCTCGGCAAGGTGCGCACGGACAACAGCCAGGGCGAGGAGTACCTGACGGACGTCCTCGGGATCCTGCGCGAGGCCGGGCACCGGGTGGGCGCGGCCGTCGCCGCCGACCACCGCGAGATCGCCGGCATCAACAACCGCGTACAGCTCGCCGAGGCCCGCCGCATCCTGAACGACCGGCTGCTCACCCGGGCCATGCTGGCCGGCGTCAGCGTGATGGACCCCGCGACGACCTGGGTCGATGTGACGGTCACCTTCGAACAGGACGCGATCGTGCACCCCGGGACACAGCTCCAGGGCGCCACGCATGTCGCCGAGGGTGCCGAGGTCGGGCCCAACTGCCGCCTGAAGGACACCCGGGTGGGTGCCGGCGCCCGCGTCGACAACACCGTGGCCGACACCGCCGAGGTGGGCCCCGAGGCGAAGGTGGGCCCGTTCGCGTATCTGCGTCCGGGCACGCGGATCGGCCCGAAGGCCAAGGTCGGCACGTACGTCGAGACGAAGAACGCGACGATCGGCGAGGGGACGAAGATCCCGCACCTGTCGTACGTCGGTGACGCGACGATCGGCGAGTACTCGAACATCGGTGCCGCCAGCGTGTTCGTGAACTACGACGGGCAGGAGAAGCACCACACCACGATCGGCTCGCACTGCCGTACGGGTTCGGACAACATGTTTGTGGCTCCTGTCACGGTCGGGGACGGCGCGTACACCGCGGCGGGCTCCGTCATCACGAAGGACGTGCCGCCCGGTTCGCTGGCCGTGGCCCGTGGCCAGCAGCGCAATATCGAGGGCTGGGTGGCTCGCAAGCGTCCCGGAAGCGCCGCCGCGAAGGCCGCGGAGACCGCCTCCCGGGAACCGGAAGGCGAAGGCTGACCGGAAAACGGCACGTCTGGGACGGCGTACCGTGATAAGTGCACACCCGCACCCCGCTGAGAAGCCCTCTCGCGACCCCGCCGAGAAGACCTCTCACGCCCACTGAGATGACCTCTGAGGAGACAGTGCTGTGACCGGGATCAAGACGACCGGCAAGAAGAAGATGATGTTCTTCTCCGGCCGCGCCCACCCCGAGCTTGCCCAGGAGGTCGCCCACAAGCTGGGTGTCGGGGTCGTCCCGACGAAGGCCTTCGACTTCGCGAACGGCGAGATCTACATCCGCTACCAGGAGTCCGCGCGCGGCGCCGACTGCTTCCTGATGCAGAGCCACACGGCCCCCATCAACAAGTGGATCATGGAACAGCTCATCATGATCGACGCTCTGAAGCGGGCCTCCGCCCGGAGCATCACCGTGATCGTGCCCTTCTACGGTTACGCCCGTCAGGACAAGAAGCACCGTGGACGTGAACCGATCTCGGCGCGTCTGATCGCGGACCTGATGAAGACGGCCGGCGCGGACCGCATCCTCACGGTCGATCTGCACACCGACCAGATCCAGGGCTTCTTCGACGGCCCGGTGGACCACCTGTTCGCGCTGCCGATCCTCGCCGACTACGTGGGCACGAAGGTCGACAGGTCCAAGCTCACCGTCGTCTCCCCGGACGCCGGCCGGGTGCGGGTCGCCGACCGCTGGTGCGACCGTCTCGACGCTCCGCTGGCCATCGTGCACAAGCGCCGCGACAAGGACGTCGCCCACAAGGTCACCGTCCACGAGGTGGTCGGCGACGTGAAGGGCCGCGTCTGCGTGCTCGTCGACGACATGATCGACACCGGTGGCACCATCTGCGCCGCCGCCGACGCGCTCTTCGCGCACGGCGCGGAGGACGTCATCGTGACGGCCACGCACGGCGTGCTCTCCGGCCCGGCGGCCGACCGTCTGAAGAACTCCAAGGTCAGCGAGTTCATCTTCACGGACACCCTGCCGACCCCGGGTGAGCTGGAGCTCGACAAGATCACGGTGCTGTCGATCGCTCCGACGATCGCCGACGCGGTGCGTGAGGTCTTCGAGGACGGCTCGGTGACGAGCCTGTTCGAGGAGCACTAAGCCCTACCCCGCCGGTCGGCAGCGGACCTCGCCGCCGACCGGCCGCCTAGATCGATTTCTTGTACGGCCTCCCCGCCCCGTAAGCTGTCACAGTTGCTCGGCGAGGGAGGCCGCATTTGTGTGCGCGGCTGTCCGTTATCGACGCGCTCTTCGTAGCAGGCCGATGTTCGGCCGGGTGACCCTTTTCCCCAGGATCTACGAGGAGTGAACATGTCCGAGGTCAAGCTCGCCGCCCAGACCCGCACCGAGTTCGGCAAGGGTGCCGCCCGCCGCATCCGCCGCGAGGCCAAGGTTCCCGCGGTCGTCTACGGCCACGGCACCGAGCCGGTCCACATCACGCTGCCGGGCCACGAGCTGCAGCTCGCCCTGCGTACCGCGAACGTCCTGCTCACCCTGGACATCGAGGGCAAGACCGAGCTGGCGATCCCGAAGGCCGTCCAGCGCGACGCCATCAAGGGCAGCCTCGACCACGTCGACCTGCTCCTCGTGAAGCGCGGCGAGAAGGTCACCGTCGAGGTCTTCGTGCAGACCGAGGGCGAGCTGGCCCCGGGCAGCTTCCTCGTCGAGAACGTGCTGAACACCCTGACGGTCGAGGCCGAGGCCACCCACATCCCGACGTCGGTCACCGTCTCCATCGCGGGCCTGGAGGCCGGTGCCTCCATCCACGCCAAGGACATCAAGCTTCCCAAGGGCACCACGCTGGCGATCGACGAGGACGCGGTCGTCATCCAGGTCCTGTCGGCGCAGGCCGAGGAGCCGGCCGCCGAGGGCGCCGAGGGCGAAGCCTCCGCCGAGGCCTGATCCCCCCGGGAATCTTCATCTGTGTCAGCCGCCGCTCCTGTCGGGAGCGGCGGCTGCCGCGTATCAAGGACACATGGGAGACACGGACGTGACGACCGACGCCAATGCGCCCTGGCTGATCGTGGGCCTCGGCAACCCGGGCCCCGAGTACGCCATGAACCGGCACAACGTGGGCTTCATGGTGGCCGATCTGCTGGCCGGGCGGATCGGCGGGAAGTTCAAGCGGGCGGGCAAGGCGCAGGCCCAGGTGATCGAGGGGCGGATCGGACCGCCCGGCCCGGCCAACCGCCGGGTGATCCTGGCCAAGCCGATGTCGTACATGAACCTGTCGGGCGGCCCGGTGACCGCGCTGCGGGACTTCTACAAGGTGCCGACGGCGAACATCGTGGCGGTCCACGACGAGCTCGACATCGACTACGGCGTGCTGCGGCTGAAGCTGGGCGGCGGCGACAACGGCCACAACGGTCTGAAGTCCATGACGAAGGCGATGGGCGCGGACTATCACCGGGTGCGGTTCGGCATCGGGCGTCCTCCGGGCCGTATGCAGGTCGCGGATTTCGTGCTGAAGGACTTCGGGTCCGCCGAGCGCAAGGAACTGGACTACTTCGTCGACCGGGCCGCCGACGCGGTGGAGTGTCTGGTGATCGAGGGCCTGGAGCGGGCCCAGGGCACGTACAACTCCTGACGGGCGGCCGCGAGGACCCCGGGAACCGCGCACGCGGGCCGGGCGGCCGGGGCCGGTGGTCGACGTACTCGTACAACTGACGACTTGTCCCCTGCCGGGGTTGACCCAGCGCGTTGCCATGGCCAATGATCCCCGCCATGCGTGCCGTCACCTCACGTCAGAGCGCGTTCGCGGCGCTGCGTTTCGGACAGCTCGCGGCGATGGGCGTGGTCACCGGGCTCATCCTCATCGCGGGCGTGTGGGCCTCCTGGGGCACCGCGCAGCACGTGATGCTGGGCAAGGGCCGGGAGCAGGGCACGATCGCGGTGCGGTCGTGCTCGGGGGACGTCTGTGCGGGTCCGTACACGCCGGTGTCGCCCGGTTCGCGGGCACGGACCCATGTCGTCATCGACGAGTCGGTGGCGGTGGAGAAGGGCCGGACGTACACGGTCACGGTGAAGCCCGGCAGCGACGAGGTCGTCCGCAGCGGCCCGGCCGGCCTGCTCTACGCCTGGGTTCCGCTCGGGGGTGCCCTGCTGCTCGCCTCGGTGGTGGTGGCGGGCGGTCTGCGGCTGACCCGCGTGGCCTGGCTGATGGCGGGCACGGGGATGGCCCTGCTGACGGCGACGTTCCTGGTCGTGTAGGCACCCGGACGCGTGAGACCCGCGCGGCGGCGCGAAGCCGACGGCACGAAGCCACCGCACGGACACGGAAGGCGCCCTCGGCGCTCGTAGGGGTACGAGCGC
>NZ_JBSFZS010000225.1:0-6672 GCF_053600395.1 Streptomyces sp. NPDC005070
CAGACCATGAAGACGAGCAGCAGGCACTCGGCGAGGACGAATCCCAGACCCAGATCGCTGTCGTGGTCGAAGAACACGGTCTGGACGGTCAGGAACACCACCGCCAGGGCGGGCAGAACGGCGAGCCGGATGCCGGTGGCCCTGAATCGCCCCTGCCGGTCCACCGCACTGTCGCCCGCCGGGCGCGGCACGATGTTCGGGTAGTCGATCGGTTTGCGTACACCGGGTTCCGGGGACCAGGCCGTGCGCTGCGGTCCGCTGGCCCGGCGTCGGCGTCGGTGTGCCCACTCCCGGCCGAGGAGATAGCCGCCGTCCAGCAGCACCAGGAGCCAGAGTGCTCCGACCACCGGGAGAGCGACGAGCAGCACCGGCACGCGGGTCAGCAGAGCCGTCGCCGTCCAGGCCGCCAGGGCGGCGGAGGCACCGGCGACAACCTGAATCCGTCTGGCAGTCCGCATGCTCCCCCTACCCGCACGGCGCGAGGGCGAGAGTACCGAAGATTGCCCGGCCCGGAACCTCGAACCTCCAAAGATCCGTTGCGGCCATGGACCGGGGCTCCGGGCCGGGCCCAGGCTCCCGCTTGCCGCCGACCCCGCGCACGGTGGAGTGGGCGTGGGATCCGGTCGGCCCGCAGGTCCTGTCCGGCTGGGACGACGGCGCCGCCCGGCCTCTCAAGCCCTTCGGAACACGGTCATCGAGTGGCCGACCTCCTCGACCCGCCTGCTCGTCGCCAGCAGTGTCTTCAAGCGGGTGCCGGCCGTGTCGATCGCGGTGTCGGAGACGACCAGGAGTCCGTGTACGCGGGACGCGGGTACCTTGCGGGGGTCGGCCGCGTGGATGCCGTAGGCGGCGGGTAGGCCGGCGCCCTTGTAGACGAGCCACACCTTCTCGTGGGGGTAGTGCCCCTTCAGCCGGTCGGCGAGGCGGCCGAGGTCCTGGCCCCAGTCGACGTTCGAGTCGTGCAGCCGCAGATAGGTCTTCTCCGGGCCGCCGAACGCCTCGTTCGAGTACGGCAGGTAGTACGGATACGTCAGCAGCGAGCTGACGGCCACGAACAGGACCAGCGCCGCCGTCCCGGTCCGCGCCCGGTTCGGCCACCGTCGGCGCACGGCTCCCGCCCACGCCGGCCGGCCCTCCGCTTCCGGCCGGCCCTCCGCTTCCGGGCGGTGCCCTCGCACGGCGACGGCGCAGCCCGCCGCGACCGCGAGGAACATCGGCACGAACACGGAGTAGCGCACACCGAGATCGCGGGAACCGGTCATCGCCGAGGCCAGCAGCAGCGCCGGGGGGACCAGGAGGTACGGGGCCGCGGGGCGCAGCCGGCGTACGGCCAGGAGGGTGAGCGAACCGGCCGTCCAGAGCGCCATCATGCCGAGCGGGGTCTTCACCAGCAGCGCCGCCGGCAGGTAGTACCAGAGAGACCCATGGTAGAGCCGGCCGAAGAGGAAGCCCTGCCAGCTCGTGTTCTCGAAGCCGAACTGGACCCGCATCCCGTCCCGGTAGGGCTGTGGCAGGGGCAGATGGCCGATGAGCAGCGCGCGCAGTCCGTGCACGGCCGGGAGGTCCGGGGGCGCCGTCCAGCGCAGCCGGGGATCGACGGCCAGATAGGTCGCCCACACCACGGCGACGACCACCAGGGCCGTCCCGGCGACGGCCGCGGCGGCGAGTCCGAGCAGCCGGGCCTTCGCTCGTGCGTCGCCCGTCGGTGCCGCGCCCGGGTCGGCGCGGCCCGCGTGCCACACGGACACCACCGCGAGGAGCAGCACCACGGGTACGGCGGGCAGCATGCTCATCTTGGTCGCCACCGCCGCGCCGAGCGCGACGGCGGAGAGCGGCACGTACAGGAACGGCCGGCGCCTGGCCCGCCATACCAGCCACACCGACGTCAGCAGGAAGCCCGACGCCGGCACGTCGAGCGTGGCCAGCGAGCCGTGCGCGATCACGTCGGGCGAGAAGGCGTAGAGCGCGAGGGCCACCAGCGCGCCCGTACGGCCCGCGAGTTCACGGGCGAACGCGAGGACGACGAGCCCGGACAGCAGCGTCAGGACGATCACCGGCAACCGCGCCCACAGCATCACCCGCCAGGGATCGTTGCCGGACTCGTACAGCACGTGCCGTCCGAGCTCGGTCTGGTCGCCCGTGAACGCGGGGTCGAGGTGCGGGTGCGCGAACAGCAGTCCGGTCCCGATGATCAGCTTGCCCAGCGGCGGATGCTCGGGGTTGTAGCGCAGGTCGTGCTGCTGGACGTAGACCGTCGCGGTGCCCACGTACACGGGCTCGTCGATCGTCGGGGTCTGCTCGACGGCCGTACTGACCATGGCGACGGCCATCTGGACCAGCAGCAGGGCCACGGCCACCACGAACGCGGCGCGTCTGTGCCGCCGCAGTAACCCGAGGAGCGTGTGCGGCGTCACCGCGCTGTTCACCGGCACGCGCTCGTCGTGCCTGCTGGCCAGGAATGTCGGCATGCCCTTTGTTACGTCCGCTCCGTACGAGCCTGCTCACCGGGCGGCCCACGGATTCGGGTACGCGCCGAGGCGCCGGCCGGATCGTCCGGTCGGCGCCCGGGCAGGGGAGTCACGAGTATGCCCGGCGGTCAGTAGGGCGAGGCCGGGTCGCGCGGCGTGACCGCCACCGCCCGGCGCAGGGCGGACCGCCAGGCGAAGGCGATCGCGAGTTCGACCAGGCCGATCAGCACCATCCACAGACCGAGCAGCCGGGTCAGGGCACGGGCCGACTCGGTGGGCAGGGCCAGGACGACGATGCCCGCGATGACGCCGATCGCCGCCCCGCACAGGACGAAGCCGCGGTGCGGCAGGTCCCTGGAGGAGAGGGCGGTGTACGCGGTCAGCACACCGGACACGAGCCAGACGACGCCGAGGATCAGGGAGAGCGCGGCGATGGTCTGCATCGGGTTGCGCAGACACAAGACGCCGGCCAGCACGTACAGCACCGCGATCAGCAGCGTGGCGAACCGGTTGCCCTGCTCCCGGTGGCCGAACACGGACACGAACCGGAACCCGCCGATGACCAGCAGGTAGAGGCCGAGGAGGACCGCGAGGACGTGCAGGGTCTCCTCCGGCCAGACCAGGACCAGGATGCCGGGGATCAGCGTCGCGACGGCCGAGCCGAGGAGCCAGGTCCAGGAGGCGCCGACTCGGTCCAGCAGCACCACGGGGTCGCCCGGGGGCGCGGAAGCCGGGGGGCCGGGCCCGGGCTCCGGCCCGGTGTGCGGTGCCGAATCATGCGATTCCGTCATGGTTCCTCCTCACGCGGTCGAGCGGATCACGCGGTCGAGTGGACCGGTCGCGGGCCACCGACGGGACGGTGGGTGGATTCCCTTCGTCCACGGTCCCGCGCGCCGGGCCCCGGCGGCTCACCCCCGGCGGGTGATCCTCGCGGTCACCCCGGCAGTTGGCGCATCTCCACGACCCGCAGTCCGAGTGACCGGCAGCGGGCCAGCAGCCCGTACAGGTGCGCCTCGTCGACGACGGGGCCGAACAGGATGGTCTGACCCGAGATCAGCACGTGGTCCATCTCCGGGAACGCCTCGGAAAGCGTCTCCGACAGATGTCCCTCGACACGGATCTCGTACTGCATGCGGGCTCCCCCCGGCAGGCGGCCTGGGGCGGGCGGACGGCACCCTTTCCCACGATCATCCGCCGCCCCGCCCCGCCCGCCCTCACCCGCAGGAGGTGAACCTGGGACCGGGCGGCCCCCTCGCGCCTCAACGCCTGTCCCCCCGCCTCAACGCCTGTCCGGGCCTCGCGCGTCCATGCCCCGTCCGGGCCTCCCGCGTTCACGCCTGTTCGAGGGGCACGGCCGAGCCACCCGTGCCGGGTTCCTTGCCGCGGCCCGTCCGCCCGGTCGGCAGATGCGTCGTGACCAGGAAGCTAGCCAGCGTGATGCCGCCGGCCGCGAGGATCGCCGCCTTCAGGCCGCCCAACTGCGCCGTCGCGTAGGAGTCCGTGACGGCGTCGACCTCGGCCGGCGGCAGCCCGGCCTGCTCGGCCGCCGAACGCACCTGGTCGGTGGGGACGAAGCTGATGCCCGCCTCCAGCGCGATGCCGGTCTTCTCGCGTGCCTCCTGCGACACGTCCGGATGCTTCGCCACCTGGGTGGTGAAGGCCTGGGCCAGGGCGCCGACGAGGATCGACCCGATCAGCGCGGTGCCGAGCGCGGAGCCCAGGTTCTGGGCGGTGAACTGGAGCCCGCCGACCTCGCTGCGCTCCTCCTCGCCGGCGCTGGACTGCACCACGTTGCCGAGCTGGGAGGCGAGCAGCCCCATGCCGACGCCCAGCAGGGCCATGGCCCCGGCGAACTGGGCGTCGTCGATGACCGGTTGGATGGTGGCCAGCAGCCAGGTGATGGCTCCGAGCAGGGTCAGCAGGGCCAGTCTGACCACACGGCGCGGCCCCATCACCCGCCCCAGCCTGGAGGCCAGCACGGAGGCCGCCAGCATCGTGACGGACACCGGGAGCAGCCGCAGGCCCGTCTGGAACGCGTCGAATCCCTGCACCACCTGGAGATACAGCGGGATGGCGAAGAACAGCCCCAGCAGGATCAGGTTCTGGCTGACCAGCGTCAGCAGACCGGAACGCAGGGGCAGCCGGTGCAGCAGCGACAGATGGACCAGCGGGTCCGTGCCCTGCGCCTCCCTGCGGCGCTCCCACTTGGCGAAGGCGGCGAGGACGAGCACCCCGGCGGAGACGACGAACAGCGTCGGGGCGAAACCGAGGACGGTGAAGGGCGGGTTGCGGGGCTGCACCCACCCCCAGGTGCCGCTCTGGAGGACGCCCAGCACACCCAGTCCGAGTCCGGCCGCCGACAGGAAGGCGCCCACGCCGTCCAGCCGGGGGCGGGACTCGGGCCGGGGCTTCTCGGGGATCGCCCGGCGGAAGCACAGCATCGCGACGACGACCACGACCTCGCCCGCGAAGACCAGCCGCCAGGTGAGGTACGTCGTCACCCAGCCGCCCAGCAGCGGTCCGACCGCGATACCGGCGCCGGCGAGCCCGCCGATGACCCCGTAGGCGACGGCACGGTCCCGCCCTCTGTAGGACTCCGCCACCAGGGCCGCCATGGCCGGCAGCACCAGGGCTGCCCCGAGGCCCTCGACGACCGACCAGCCGAGTGCGAGCATCCACAGCGTGGGAGCCACCGCGGTCAGGGCCGACCCCACGCCGTAGACGACGAGTCCGACGAGGAACAGCCGACGGCGTCCGAGGATGTCGCCGAGCCGTCCGCCGGTGGCCATGAAAGCGGCCATGACCAGCGCGTAGAGCGTGATGACGGCCTGGATGGCGGTGACCTCGGTGTCGAAGTCCTCCACGAGCTGGCTGATGGACACGTTCATGACGGACGTGTCCAGGACCATCAGGAACTGGGCCGTCCCGAGCACGGCCAGAGCGCGCCAGTGTTTCACCGGTGACCACCTCATCGATCCGGCCCGCGAGGCCGCTCTGCCGGACGGCGGAGTCCGGTCCGGCTCCGCGTCCACGGCATCTCCATGGCACCCGGAGTCACGCGTCCCCGCCATCCGGGGATCCGCTCCCATGGCACCCGAAGCGGCGTGCCCCGCGCCTCACCCGCGGCGGGGGACCGAAAAGCCTGTCTTGCGACATTCGGGACAGCGGGTGACGATCAGTGTGCGGGGGTTACACCGGGGAGGGAGCCGTGGACCCGGACCACATCGGATCGGACGCGTCGCCGCTGCCGAGACATCGCGGAGGCAGGACCCCATGGCCGGGCTGCTGACACCGGGTGGTGACCCGCTGCTCGCCGTCCGGTTCACCGTCCCGGACCTGACGGAGACCTTCGTCCGCAGGCCGCGGCTGACCGGACGCCTCACCGAGGGCGTGCGGGGTCCCCTCACGCTGGTCAACGGGCCCGCGGGCGCCGGGAAGACGCTCCTGGTCGCCCACTGGATCTCCACGAGGGACCGCCCGGACGACGTGGCCTGGCTGACCGTGGAGCACGAGGACACCGGCCCCGGCATCTTCTGGACGTACGTCCTGGAGTCCCTGCGGCGCCATGGAGCGGCCGTCCCCGACGACATCGGCAGCCCGTCGAGCCCCGGCGACGTGGACCACTCCCTGCTGACCCGGCTGGCGGCCTGGCTGAGCGAACGCGCGGAGCCCGTGATCCTGGTGCTGGACGAGTTCGACCGGGTGGGAGCCTCGGCGGAGGTCGCCGACGAGCTCCAGTTCGTCCTGCGTCACGCGGGCGGCGGACTGCGGCTGGTCATCGTCAGCCGTACCGAGCCACAGCTACCGCTCCACCGCTACCGGGCCGCCGGAGCGGTCGCCGAGGTCCGGGGCGCCGACCTGGCGTTCGTCCCGGGCGAGACGGCGGCCCTGCTGAACCGTCACGACATCCGGCTGTCGGACGAAGGCGCGCGGTCGCTGACGGAGTGGACCGGAGGCTGGGCGGCCGGACTGCGCCTGTGCATCCTCGCGGCCCAGCACGTCGACGACCCGGACACCTTCATCAAGAACTTCGAGGCGGGCCAGAGCACGCTCGCGGACTTCCTGCTGGCCGAGGTCCTGGAAGCGCAGGAGGAGGAGACACAGGATCTGCTCCTGCGGTCGAGCATCCTCGGCCGCTTCTCGCTCACGCCCGCGAGGCCGGCCTCGATCTGGCTGATCTGTGCGGGGCTCACTCCGAGCAGTG
>NZ_JBSFZS010000226.1:0-6659 GCF_053600395.1 Streptomyces sp. NPDC005070
GGATCGCGATGAGCGATCCCGCCCCGGGAACCGGCAGACAAACAGGAGATAGACGTGATCCAGCAGGAGTCGCGACTGCGTGTCGCCGACAACACTGGTGCGAAGGAAATCCTTTGCATCCGTGTGCTCGGTGGCTCCGGTCGCCGCTACGCGGGCATCGGTGACGTGATCGTCGCCACCGTCAAGGACGCGATCCCCGGCGGCAATGTGAAGAAGGGTGACGTCGTCAAGGCTGTCATCGTTCGCACCGTCAAGGAGCGCCGCCGTCCGGACGGCTCGTACATCCGCTTCGACGAGAACGCCGCCGTCATTCTGAAGAACGACGGCGACCCTCGCGGCACCCGTATCTTCGGCCCCGTCGGCCGTGAGCTGCGCGAGAAGAAGTTCATGAAGATCATCTCGCTCGCGCCGGAGGTGCTGTAAGCATGAAGATCAAGAAGGGCGACCTGGTTCAGGTCATCACCGGTAAGGACAAGGGCAAGCAGGGCAAGGTCATTGCCGCTTACCCGCGCGATGAGCGCGTCCTGGTCGAGGGTGTCAACCGGGTCAAGAAGCACACGAAGGCCGGTCCGACCGCCAAGGGTTCTCAGGCCGGTGGCATCGTCACGACCGAGGCGCCCGTCCACGTCTCCAACGTCCAGCTGGTCGTTGAGAAGGACGGCAACAAGGTTGTCACGCGCGTCGGTTACCGCTTCGACGAAGAGGGCAACAAGATCCGCGTTGCCAAGCGGACGGGTGAGGACATCTGATGGCTACCACCACCACTCCGCGTCTCAAGACGAAGTACCGCGAGGAGATCGCGGCGAAGCTGCAGGAAGAGTTCTCCTACGAGAACGTCATGCAGACGCCGGGCCTCGTCA
The DNA here is from genome assembly GCF_053600395.1 of Streptomyces sp. NPDC005070. Lineage (NCBI taxonomy): Bacteria > Bacillati > Actinomycetota > Actinomycetes > Kitasatosporales > Streptomycetaceae > Streptomyces > Streptomyces sp. NPDC005070. Next base: position 861 of record NZ_JBSFZS010000226.1, read on the forward strand.
AGATCGTGGTCAACATGGGTGTCGGCGACGCCGCCCGTGACTCGAAGCTCATGGACGGTGCCGTCCGTGACCTGACCACGATCACCGGTCAGAAGCCGGCCATCACCAAGGCCCGCAAGTCCATCGCGCAGTTCAAGCTGCGTGAAGGTCAGCCGATCGGTGCCCACGTCACGCTCCGTGGCGACCGCATGTGGGAGTTCCTGGACCGCACCCTGTCGCTCGCGCTTCCGCGCATCCGCGACTTCCGTGGTCTGTCCCCCAAGCAGTTCGACGGCCGTGGCAACTACACCTTCGGTCTCACGGAGCAGGTCATGTTCCACGAGATCGACCAGGACAAGATCGACCGCACCCGGGGTATGGACATCACCGTGGTGACCACGGCGACCAACGACGCTGAGGGCCGCGCCCTTCTCCGTCACCTCGGCTTCCCCTTCAAGGAGGCGTAAGCGAGATGGCGAAGAAGGCTCTGATTGCCAAGGCTGCTCGTAAGCCCAAGTTCGGTGTGCGTGGCTACACGCGCTGCCAGCGCTGCGGTCGTCCGCACTCCGTGTACCGCAAGTTCGGCCTGTGCCGCGTCTGCCTTCGTGAGATGGCTCACCGTGGCGAGCTGCCGGGCGTGACCAAGAGCTCCTGGTAGTCCCTGTAATTCAGGGTTCCAGGACTCTCGGTAAGTAAAGGGCTCTGTCAGGTGCCCACCTCTCCATGGCTTAGGCTAGGAGGGTTGGGCGCCTGACGCCCAGACGACTTACTACGCCGTAGGTCCCCGCACCGCACCCGTCCCGCCACTGAGTGGGGAGAGGGATGGCGCATACAGGAAACCCCGGCGAGAGAGGCCGAAGGCCAATTCATGACCATGACTGATCCCATCGCAGACATGCTTACTCGTCTGCGTAACGCGAACTCGGCGTACCACGACGATGTCGCGATGCCGCACAGCAAGATCAAGTCGCACATCGCGGAGATCCTCCAGCAGGAGGGCTTCATCACCGGCTGGAAGGTCGAGGACGCCGAGGTCGGCAAGAAGCTCGTCCTCGAGCTGAAGTTCGGCCCGAACCGTGAGCGCTCCATTGCGGGCATCAAGCGGATTTCGAAGCCGGGTCTGCGTGTGTACGCGAAGTCCACCTCCCTGCCCAAGGTGCTCGGTGGCCTCGGCGTGGCGATCATCTCCACGTCGCACGGTCTCCTCACCGACAAGCAGGCCGGCAAGAAGGGCGTAGGCGGAGAAGTTCTCGCCTACGTCTGGTAGCGGAAGGGAACGGAGGAAACAGCTATGTCGCGTATTGGCAAGCTCCCCATCACGGTTCCCGCCGGCGTGGACGTCACCATCGACGGCCGCCAGGTGCAGGTGAAGGGCCCCAAGGGCGCCCTCTCCCACACCCTCGCGGCGCCGATCGAGATCGCTAAGGGCGAGGACGGCGTTCTGAACGTCACCCGCCCGAACGACGAGCGTCAGAACAAGGCCCTCCACGGCCTGTCCCGCACGCTGGTGGCGAACATGATCACCGGCGTGACCACGGGTTACGTGAAGAAGCTCGAGATCAGCGGTGTCGGTTACCGCGTCCTGGCGAAGGGTTCCAACCTGGAGTTCTCGCTCGGCTACAGCCACTCGATCACGGTCGAGGCGCCCGAAGGCATCTCGTTCAAGGTCGAGAACCCGACGCACTTCTCGGTCGAGGGAATCGACAAGCAGAAGGTCGGCGAGGTTGCGGCCAACATCCGCAAGCTGCGCAAGCCCGACCCGTACAAGGCCAAGGGCGTCAAGTACGAGGGCGAAGTCATTCGTCGCAAGGTCGGAAAGGCGGGTAAGTAAGCCATGGCATACGGTGTCAAGATTGCTAAGGGCGACGCTTACAAGCGTGCTGCCATCAAGCGTCGTCACATCCGGATCCGCAAGCACATCTCGGGTACGGCTGAGCGTCCGCGCCTGGTCGTGACGCGCTCCAACCGTCACATCGTGGCCCAGGTCATCGACGACGTTAAGGGTCACACCCTCGCGTCGGCGTCGACCCTGGACACCACGATCCGCGGTGGCGAGGCCGACAAGTCGGCTCAGGCGAAGTCGGTCGGCGCCCTGGTCGCCGAGCGCGCCAAGGCCGCCGGTGTCGAGGCTGTCGTGTTCGACCGTGGTGGTAACCAGTACGCCGGGCGCATCGCCGCCCTGGCGGACGCCGCCCGCGAAGCCGGACTCAAGTTCTGAGTCGCCCGTCGCGCTAGCGACTTGATTGTCGCTGCGTAGCTAGCGGAAAAAGAGAGAGGTAATCCAATGGCTGGACCCCAGCGCCGTGGAAGCGGTGCCGGTGGCGGCGAGCGGCGGGACCGGAAGGGCCGTGACGGCGGCGCTGCTGCCGAGAAGACCGCGTACGTTGAGCGCGTTGTCGCGATCAACCGCGTCGCCAAGGTTGTGAAGGGTGGTCGTCGCTTCAGCTTCACCGCGCTTGTCGTGGTAGGCGATGGTGACGGCACCGTCGGTGTCGGTTACGGCAAGGCCAAGGAGGTGCCGGCCGCGATCGCCAAGGGTGTTGAAGAGGCCAAGAAGCACTTCTTCAAGGTCCCCCGTATCCAGGGCACCATCCCGCACCCGATCACGGGCGAGAAGGCCGCGGGCGTCGTCCTGCTCAAGCCTGCTTCCCCCGGTACCGGCGTTATCGCCGGTGGTCCCGTGCGTGCAGTGCTCGAGTGCGCCGGCGTTCACGACATCCTGTCGAAGTCGCTCGGTTCTTCGAACGCGATCAACATCGTGCACGCGACCGTGGCGGCCCTCAAGGGCCTGCAGCGTCCCGAGGAGATCGCGGCTCGCCGTGGTCTGCCCCTCGAGGACGTCGCTCCCGCGGCTCTCCTTCGTGCACGTGCCGGGGCGGGTGCCTGATGGCGCGCCTCAAGGTCACGCAGACGAAGTCGTACATCGGCAGCAAGCAGAACCACCGTGACACCCTGCGCTCCCTTGGTCTCAAGGGCATCAACACGCAGGTCGTCAAGGAGGACCGCCCCGAGTTCCGCGGAATGGTTCACACCGTCCGCCACCTCGTGACGGTCGAGGAGGTCGACTAGATCATGGCGGAAAACAACCCGCTCAAGATCCACAACCTCCGTCCCGCCCCGGGCGCCAAGACCGCCAAGACCCGTGTTGGTCGTGGTGAGGCGTCGAAGGGTAAGACGGCTGGTCGTGGTACCAAGGGCACGAAGGCCCGCTACCAGGTTCCGGAGCGCTTCGAGGGTGGCCAGATGCCCCTCCACATGCGTCTTCCGAAGCTGAAGGGCTTCCGCAACCCGTTCAAGACCGAGTTCCAGGTCGTGAACCTCGACAAGCTGGGCGCGCTGTACCCGGAGGGTGGCGAGGTCACCGTCGAGGGACTCGTCGCCAAGGGTGCCGTTCGCAAGAACAGCCTCGTCAAGGTCCTCGGCCAGGGCGAGATCTCCGTGGCGCTGCAGGTGACGGTCGACGCCGTCTCCGGCTCCGCCAAGGAGAAGATCACCGCCGCCGGCGGTACCGTCACCGAGCTCGTCTGATTTCAGCAGGCGTCTCGATGACCTGAACGATCCCGACCGGGGATGCCCCACAAATGGGGCATCCCCGGTTGGTCGTTCCAAGGGGGGCAGTGTCGCCGGTAAGGTGGCCTGCACTGTTAATTTTCGTCCGGCGCGCCTAAGGGGAACTCCGGACGGGCTTTGACTGTTGGTTAGCTGTCAGTCATCCGTCGAACCTCAAGACTCACCCTCGGACGCGGTAGCGCGGGGGTCGCAGGAGGCACCGTGCTCACCGCGTTCGCCCGGGCGTTCAGGACGCCCGACCTGCGCAAGAAACTGCTGTTCACGCTGGGCATCATCGTGGTCTACCGGGTCGGTACCCACATCCCGATCCCCGGCGTCGACTACAAGAACGTCCAGACGTGCATGAACGCGGCCGACTCGAACCGCGGGCTGTTCAGTCTGATCAACATGTTCAGTGGCGGCGCGCTGCTGCAGATCACGATCTTCGCGCTCGGCATCATGCCGTACATCACGGCGAGCATCATTCTCCAGCTCCTCACCGTGGTGATCCCGCGGCTGGAAGCACTCAAGAAGGAGGGCTCGGCCGGCACGGCGAAGATCACGCAGTACACCCGTTACCTGACGGTCGCGCTCGCCATCCTGCAGGGCACGGGCCTGGTGGCCACCGCCCGCAGCGGCGCGCTCTTCTCCGGCTGCCCCGTGGCCTCGGAGATCGTGCCGGACCAGTCGATCTTCGCCACCGTCACGATGGTCATCACGATGGTCGCCGGTACCTGTGTCGTCATGTGGCTGGGTGAGCTCATCACCGACCGCGGCATCGGCAACGGCATGTCGATCCTCATGTTCATCTCGATCGCCGCGACCTTCCCGAGCGCGCTGTGGACCGTCAAGATCCAGGGCAAGCTGGCGGGCGGCTGGATCGAGTTCGGCACCGTCATCGCCGTGGGTCTGTGCATGGTCGGTCTGGTGGTCTTCGTCGAGCAGGCACAGCGCCGGATTCCCGTCCAGTACGCGAAGCGCATGATCGGCCGCCGTTCCTACGGCGGCACGTCGACCTACATTCCGCTGAAGGTCAACCAGGCAGGTGTGATTCCTGTCATCTTCGCGTCGTCGCTGCTCTACATTCCGAGCCTGATCGCCCAGTTCTCGAAGGGCAACTCCGGGTGGAAAACGTGGGTCACGCAGAACCTGACCAAGGGTGACCACCCGATTTACATCGCGATGTACTTCCTTCTGATCGTTTTCTTCGCGTTCTTCTACGTGGCGATCTCGTTCAACCCCGAGGAAGTCGCCGACAACATGAAGAAGTATGGTGGCTTCATCCCGGGCATCCGGGCTGGCCGGCCGACCGCTGAGTACCTCAGCTACGTACTCAACCGGATCACCTGGCCGGGTTCGCTGTATCTGGGGCTGATCGCTCTCGTGCCGACAGTGGCGTTGGTTGGTTTCGGGGCAAACCAGAACTTCCCGTTCGGTGGCACCAGCATCCTCATCATCGTGGGTGTAGGCCTTGAGACGGTGAAGCAGATCGAGAGTCAGCTTCAGCAGCGCAATTACGAAGGGTTCCTCCGCTGATGCGAATCGTCCTCGTCGGGCCGCCCGGTGCCGGGAAGGGAACGCAGGCCGCGTTCCTCGCCAAGAATCTGGCGATCCCGCACATCTCAACGGGCGACCTGTTCCGCGCCAACATCTCTCAGCAGACGGAGCTCGGCAAGCTGGCGAAGTCCTACATGGACAAGGGCGAACTGGTGCCGGACGAGGTCACCATCGCCATGGCCAAGGACCGGATGGAGCAGCCCGACGCGGAGAACGGCTTCCTGCTCGACGGCTTCCCGCGCAACGTCTCGCAGGCCGAGGCGCTGGACGAGATGCTGAGCAGCGAGAGCATGAAGCTGGACGCGGTGCTGGACCTGGAGGTCCCCGAGGACGAGGTGGTCCGCCGTATCGCGGGCCGTCGCATCTGCCGCAACGACTCCTCGCACGTCTTCCACGTGTCGTACAAGGCGCCGAAGCAGGAAGGCGTCTGTGACGTCTGCGGCGGCGAGCTGTACCAGCGTGACGACGACTCCGAGGAGACCGTCCGTACGCGGCTGGAGGTCTACCACACGCAGACCGAGCCGATCATCGACTACTACCGCGCCCAGAGCCTGGTCGTCACGATCCCGGCGCTCGGCAAGGTGGAAGACGTCACGGCGCGCTCGATGGAGGCGCTGGCCCGCGAGGACGCCTAGTCCCCGCGGTCCGCTCCGCGGTGCGCGTACCGCGGGAAGCGTGAAGATGTACGTCGCATCGGCCGCGGCACCCTCACCG
>NZ_JBSFZS010000227.1:0-6608 GCF_053600395.1 Streptomyces sp. NPDC005070
AGCGGGGCGATGCTCCGGCCCTCGCGTTCGGCGGCGGCCCAGTCGCGTGGGTGGAGCTGGTACTTCTCGGAGTGGAGAAGGTGACGGGTTCGCCCGGCAGGAAGTCTCCGGGCGGGATCCCGGGGTGGTGTCCGTCGCGGGGCGACGGGTGCTCGGAGCGGGGCCCAAGAGCCAGGCGGGAGACGATGCGGTAGCGGTCCCCGCGGTAGATCGAGTGGACGTACTCCACCGGCCGGCCGGAGGCGTCCGAGGTGAGGCGCTCGAACAGCAGCGCCGGGGACAGCTCCGGCACGTCGAGCAGTCCCGCCTCGTCACGGGTCAGGACCGTCGGCTCGATCGACTGGACCGCCTCGCTCACCTGGATCCCGTGCCGTTCACCGAGGTGCTCGTACAGGTCTCCGTTCTCCAGTTCGTCACTGGTCAGGTCGGGCACCAGGCCGGCGGGGACGTGCAGGTACTCGATGGCCATGGGTGAGCCGTCGACGAGGCGGAGCCGGGCCACGTACCGGATGTCCGCGGCCGGGGAGATGCGCAGCCTGCGGCCCACCCGGGCGCCGGCGGACATCGTGCTGAACTCCAGGAGTCTGCTGGTCCAGGTGCCCGCGGCCCGGGGCAGGCTGAAGTTCCGCCGGTCGGGCACGAGTTCCTGGGTGATCTTCTCGGCGGCGACGAACATGCCGCGTCCGTGCTCACGCACCAGGAGTCCGGCGACGACGAGTTGGTCCACGGCCGCGCGCAAGGTGGGCCGGGACACCCCGAGTTGCGCGCAGAGCGTGCGCTCGGAGGGGATGGCGTCGCCGGGACGGCGTTCCTCGATGAGTTCGAGGATCGTGTCCCGGACCCTTTCCCGCTTGAGTACCGCGCGGGAGGCGGCGGAATCGATCTCCATGCTTGACCCTCGCTCGTCGACGGTGCCGGCCAACTGGTATGACCCCTGACCCTAACTGGTCTGCTGGTCACAGGGATTACTTCCGCGCCGCTTCACCGCGCGAACAGCGAGCTCCCTTCAATCTTTCCAACTCACCTTGCAGACAAGGGGGTTGACGGGCTCATTGGTCTATGCCACTTTTCAGGCGACGGTCAACTGGTAAAGAGCGTCGGCCAACTGGTCAAGCACGGCATGTCTCCACGTGTTCCTGAGCACCCCCACCTCCCGCGGCCGGCGGGAGCCCATCGAAAGGAACCCCCATGAGAAACCGCCCCCTCACAGGCCGCCGTCGCGTGGCCCTCGCCCTGTCGGCCCTGCTGGGCGGCACCGCCCTGGTGGCCGTTCCGATGTCCGCCCCCGCCGCCGCGGCCGGAGGCCTCGCCGTCCAGTACCGCACCAGCGCGAGCGGCGCCTCCGCCGACCAGAGCGAGCCCTGGTTCAAGGTGCGCAACACCGGTTCCACGAGCGTGCAGTTGAGCCAGGTGAGGATCCGCTACTACTTCAAGGCGGACTCGGCGAGCGCCACGTACCGCTTCGCCTGTTCCTGGGCGGTCAAGGGATGCGCGAACGTCACCGGCACGTTCGGCACCCTGGCCCACCCCACCGCGACGGCGGACAGGTACCTGGAGATCGGCTTCACCTCCGGGGCCGGCGCACTGACACCGGGCGCCGACACCGGGGACATGCAGCTTCGCTTCTACCAGTCGAGCTGGCAGTCCCTGAACCAGGCGGACGACTACTCCTTCAACGGGGCGCAGACCTCGTACGCGGACTGGAACAAGGTCACCGCGCAGCTCGCCGGAGCCACCGTGTGGGGCACGGCGCCCGAGGGCAACGGCCCCACGGATCCGACCGACCCCACCGACCCGCCCACCGACCCGCCCGGGAGCGGCAAGGCGCTGTTCGACGACTTCGCCTACTCGTCGTCCACCGACCCGGCGATCTCCGCGCACGGCTGGAACGTCCGCTCCAACTCCGGTGGCCCCGGCGTCCCGGGCGCGACCTGGGACCCGTCCAAGGTCACCTTCCCCACCGTGTCCGGCAACAAGGTCATGAACCTGGAGACCTCGACCGCGGGCACCGGCGAGTCGACCAGGCAGACCGAAGTCCTCACCAAGAGCACGAAGTTCAAGAACGGCACCTACGCGGCCCGGGTGAAGTTCGCCGACGCTCCCAAGTCCGGCCCGGACGGCGACCACCTGGTGCAGACGTTCTTCACCATCAACGACCTCACGGCGCCGATGGCCGACGACTACGCCGAGTACGACTTCGAGTACCTGCCCAACGGCGGCTGGGGCGAGACGGGCAACATCCTGTACACGACGTCCTGGGAGACGTACAACCCCGACCCCTGGCAGGCCGTCAACCAGCACACCGAGGCCCGCCAGAGCTACGCCGGCTGGCACGACCTGGTCCTCACGATCGACAACAGCAGCATCAAGTACTACATCGACGGACAGCTCTTCGGCACGCACGACGCCCAGTACCTGCCCGAGCGGCCCATGTCGATCAACTTCAACCAGTGGCTGATCGACCTCGCCGGGCAGACCTCGACCGGGGCGCGCGCGTACGACGAACAGGTCGACTACGTCCTGCACGTCAAGGACCAGGTGCTCACCCCGGCCCAGGTCGCCTCCAGGGTGACCGCCTACCGCAGCGCCGGCACCACGTTCGTGGACGAGGTGCCGGCTCCCTGACACCGCCGGGCCGAAGACCCCGCCGGGGAACGCGTGGGCGTTCGCCGGCAGGGACCGGTGCGGGGACGGCGGGGGCGTCGTTCGGTAGCGGTCAGTGGTGGTGGCCGGCTCCATGCCTCAGCTCGGCCAGTACCGCGCGGGCCATCGCCTCCTGGCCCGTGGCGTTGGGGTGGGCCGGAGCGGCGGGCGCGGTCGGGCGCAGCGGCTCGATCCAGCGGTCGGCGGGCGCCTTGCACATGTCGTGACCCACGGTCGGCGCGTACGTGTCCACGTACTCGGCCCGGTTCAGGGCCGCCACCGCGCGCAGCATCAGGTTGAGCCGCTTGCCGGTGTCGCGCAGATAGGGGAAGTCCTTCGCGGCGAACGGCACCGTCGGGTAGCAGCCGCTGCCGTCGTCGGGCAGCAGGTCGGGGTAGCCGACGACGACCACGCGGGCGTGCGGCGCCCTGGCGTGCACCTCGCGCAGCACCCGGGCGACCTTGGGCGCCGTCTGGAGGATGTTCAGGGTGAGCTGGTCGTAGCCCGCGGCACCGTAGTACTGCTGACAGGGGTTGCCCGCGAGGTCCTTCGAACTGAGCCCGGCACAGGTGGCGATGATCGAGCCGAAGCCCATGTCGTTGCCGCCGATCTGCACGGTCACCAGGTCGGTGTCGCGCTTCACCGCGTTGAGCTGGGGTCCGTTGGTGCCCTGCGCCTTCCACATCTCGTCGGTCTTCGCGCCCGAGCAGCTCACGTCCGTGAACGTGGCGACCTTGCGGGCGGCCGCGGTGATCGAGGGGTAGTTGTGGTCGGAGCGCGCGCAGTTCGCGTCGATCTGCTGAGGGATCAGCGGCCCGGACGTGTACGAGTCGCCGAGCGCGACGTAGTTCACGCCATGGCCCTTGTGCCCTTCGCCCGCCTGGGCGGGGGCTGCCGCCGCGACGCCCGCGACGAGCGCGCAACTGCTCAGCGCGGCACCCAGCGCCAGGGCGCCCCGCCGCCCTGGAACGGCGTTTTCCGGACGCGTGTGATCGTTCATCGTGCCCTCCCCTGAAACCTTGACAGCCTGCGGAACGGGTACCGGCGTCCCGCGGCGCACGGGATCGCGGCGCCGCGACAGGCCGGACGGCTCCTGCCCGGCAGACCCAACCTGGTCTGTATACCGGCCGGTAGGCCGCCGGAACAGGGTTTGATCGCCCTCCACTTGTCCATTTCTCGTCCACCGACGGGCCGGTTCAGTCGGTGGCGTGCGGTCTACGGCGCGGCCGTCGGCCGCGTGGACGATGTGAGCGCGGCGTCCCCGAAGCGGAGGGTGAAGTCGTCGAGGGCCAGGCTGAACAGGGGCGGGCGGCGGCCCAACTCCCCCAGCGGGCCGTCCTCTTGCGCGGTCCATCGGGCCCGGGCCGTCCGTACGGCCGAGCGCGAGCGGACGGAGCTGGTCTTCAGCGCGCCGTCGAGGGTCTGCGTGACGCGATAGGTGAGGGGCCAGCGCCCAGGCAGCCGACGGCCGGGTTCGAAGACGGCCCCGGCCAGGGCGCCCTCGTCCGTCGCCGCCGCGGCCTGGACACCGACGGTCCTGTCGATGTCGAAGTCCGCCAACTCCTTCGGGATTCCCCACAGTTCGCGGCCGCCCGCCATCGAGGCGGCGCTGTCGACCCAGATGTCGGTGATGCAGACACGGGGACGGCCGCCGTCCCGTACGAGCACGGCCCGGAGCAGTTCGTTGTAGTGCAGGACGCTGTCGTTCTCGTAGACGACCCAGGCGGCGCCGACCGCTCCGCGCCCGGCGATGGTGACCGGCCTGGTGCCGTCGGCCACCCCGGGCAGTTCGCGGGCCGGCACCAGCCACAGCGACAGATACATCCGTCCGGCCAGATGCCAGGGTTCCTCGGGGTAGCGCGTCACGGGGTGTCCTTTCCGGTGGGAGGTTCCGGCAGCAGGGCGGCCGGTGCGCCCGCGGGCACGGCGGGGTGCCTCGGAGGTACCGGGCGCACGCGGCGATAGGGCAGGCCCGGTTGGGGCCGGGGGTCTTCCTCCCCCTGGTTGGGCCACAGGGCGACGGCCCGTTCGGCCAGGGCGGTGATCGTGAGGGAGGGGTTCACACCGAGGTTCGCCGAGATCGTGGAGCCGTCGATGACGTGCAGGCCCGGATGTCCGTGCAGCCGGTGGTACGGGTCCACCACGCCGGTCTCCGGGTTCTCGCCGACGGCGCATCCGCCGATGAGATGTCCGGTGGTGGGGATGTCGAACAGGTCGGCCCAGGTGCCGCAGGCCTGGCCGCCGATGCGCTCGGCGGCACGGCGGGCCGCCCGGTGTCCGGCGGGTATCCAGGTCGGGTTGGGGGTGCCCTCGCCGGGTCGGCAGGTCAGCCGCCCGCGCCCGGTGAGGGTGCGGCGGAGGTACGTCGTCACGGAGTTGTCGAGGGACTGCATGACCAGCAGGACGACGGTCTGCTGGGACCAGCGGCGCGGGTTGTGCAGGCTCGGCAGGTCCCGCAGATTGCGTGCCATCGCGGCCAGACCGGTGAGGAGCCGTGACCGGCCGCGGACGGGGTCGACGAGCAGGGCGCCGAGCAGCCCGAGCAGATTGCTTCCCCGGCCGTACCGGACGGCTTCGACGTGCGTGCTCTCGTCGAGGTGCACGGAGGAGGTGATGGCGACGCCGCGGCTGAAGTCGGTGGCCCTGTCCCTGGCCCTGACGCCGAGGATCGCCTCGGAGTTGGTACGGGTCAGCAGCCCGAGGCGGGGCGACACGTCGGGCAGGGAACCGCTCGCCCGCAGCCGGTGCAGCAGCCGCTGCGTCCCCAGGGCGCCTGCCGCGAAGACGACGTGCCGTGCCGTCAGGGTCCGTCTGCGGCGCCGCGGGCCTCCGCCCGTGCGTACCGAGGTGACGGCCCAGCCCTGGCCGTCCCGGGTGACGTCCGTGACCGTCCGCAGGGCCAGCACCTCGGCACCGGCACGTTCGGCCAGTCCCAGGTAGTTCTTGGGCAGGGTGTTCTTCGCGTTGTGCCGGCAGCCCGTCATGCACGCGCCGCAGTGCAGACAGGCGTTGCGCTCCGGCCCCGCCCCGCCGAAGTAGGGGTCCGCGACGCGGGCGCCCGGTGCCGAGCCGGGCGGCCCGAAGTGGACGCCGACCGGCACGGCCCTGAAGGTGTCGGCGCAGCCGAGATCGTCCGCCGTGTCCCTGAGGAGCCGGTCGGCGTCCGTGAGCAGGGGGTTGGGGGTGACGCCCAGCATGCGCCGGGCCTGGGCGTAGTACGGCGCTAGTTCGCCGCGCCAGTCGGTGATGCCGGCCCACGGCGAGCCCTGGAAGAAGGCGTCGGGCGGCTCGTAGAGCGTGTTGGCGTACCCGAGGGAGCCGCCGCCGACGCCCGCGCCGGTCAGGACGAGGACGTCGCCGAGCAGCGTCATGCGCAGGATGCCCGTACAGCCGAGGCGGGGAGCGAAGAGGTAGTCGCGCACATGCCAGGAGGTTCGGGGGAAGTCGGCGTCGGCGAAGCGGCGGCCCGCCTCCAGGATCCCGACCCGGTACCCCTTCTCGGTGAGGCGCAGCGCGGTGACGCTGCCGCCGAATCCGGAGCCGATGACGAGGACGTCGTAGTCGCGTGCGTCCATCAGGGCCTCCATCAGGGCCCCTTCGGTACGAAGTCGGCGAGGAGCGGGCCGATCAGTCGGGCGATGTTCGCCCGGCGGACCTCGGGAGGTTCGCCCGCGAGGCGTACCGGTCCTTCGAAGCCGGGCGTGTGGGCCGCGAGCGCGAGGTGCGGCAGCAGGACGAGCAGCAGTGACAGCAGCGCGTCGACGTCGGCGCCCTTGCGCAGGTCGCCGGCCGCGACCGCCCGTTCGACGAGGGGGCGCAGGCCGGCGAGGTAGAGGTCCTGCACCGGGGCGCGTACGGCGTTGCGGACGGCGGGGTCGAGCTCCATGTTGGTGGCCGCGGTGACCCCGCGTTCCAGTGGATGGCCGGCGAAGTAGTCGAACCAGGCCTCCAGCGCGTCGGTGAGG
>NZ_JBSFZS010000228.1:0-6444 GCF_053600395.1 Streptomyces sp. NPDC005070
GTCAGAACGAAGTCGAGTCGAGCGGGAACCTTCGATCGGGTGCCGGACACGTACAGAGCATGGAACTGAACGACGTTGGTCCCGCCGTGCCGGTCGGAGGGATATCCGACCGCGAGCTGTGGGCGAGGGCCGTCGACGGCGACCGGGAGGCGTTCGGTCGGATCTTCGACCGTCATGGGAAGGCCGTCTACAACTATCTGTTCCGGCGGACGGCCGACTGGGCCGAGGCTGAAGACCTCACCTCGAACGTGTTCCTCCATGCCTGGCGTCGGCGATCGGAGACGGTGCTGGACCGCGACTCGGCTCTGCCGTGGCTGCTGGGCATCGCCGATGGCCTGATGTCGAACACCAGGCGGCGGCTGAGGCGGGCCGAAGCGTTGCTGCGCCGGCTCGTCTCTCACGACGAGCCGGTGGGCGACCACGCGGACCGCGTCGCCGTCCTGGTCGACGACGAGCGTCGCATGTCGGAGATCCACCGGGCCCTGGCCCGGCTGCCGCGCCATGAACGCGAGGTCATCGAGCTCTGCGTGTGGTCGGGTCTTGACCAGCAGGCGGCCGCGGCCGTGCTGAAGGTGGCGGTCGGGACCGTGAAGTCCAGACTGCACCGGGCGCGGCGGAGGCTGGGGGCCGATCTCGTCGGCAAAGACACGGTTCGGGCGTCGTTCGGTTCGAGGAATCCCGTCAACGCGAAGGAGGTCGCACGATGAATGACGCGCAGGGCATTCCTGCGGCTCCTTCCGATCGTGATCTGCCGAATCACCGGCGGACCCGAGAGGAACTGCTGATGAAGATCGGTCCAGAGAACGACGCAGCTTCGCTGCGACGCAGGTGGGGCGTGCCGCTGGGTGTCGCGGCCGGTGTCACGGCGGTGAGCGTCGCGGCCGTGGTTGTCCTCGGCGGGACCGGGGACGCCAGGCCGCGTGGCGCCGACCGCGCGCTCAGCGGAGGAAGCCCGACGGGTGCCGCGTCACCGAGTCCGAGCACGACACGCGGCTCCGCCTCGGGCGGAGTCGGCTCGGCGCCGTCCTCGGACCACGAGACCGCCGACCCGGACGCCTTCACCATCACCAGCAGCACGACGACTCCGATCCAGGCCGCGACCGTCGCGAAGATCCTTTCCTCCTGCCTGGGGGCGGAGGCATCGCGGTACCACGCCGTGGTCGCGGTCCGTACTCCCGTGGCCTCCCGGGACTGGGACGGCGTCGTCGTCGCCGTCGACTCCGCCGGCCAGTACGTGCAGTGCGCGGCGAAGGGCGACAAGGGAAGCAGCCCGGACTCTCCGCCCACCTTCATCAACGACCGCCTGTGGGGCACCGATCGCGTGATCGAGTATTTCGATTCCGGCCGGGAGCCCGCCGGCAAGGGGCAGTACCTCATGGTGGGCGCCGGGCACTACACATCCGACGTCGCCAAGATCACCGTCAGCTACGGCGGCAAACCGAAGCAGTACCCGGCACTCATGGCGGGCGGCGCGTTCGTCTACGCGTCGGTCCTCTCCCCGGACACGCCTCCTGGCCCGCACTACGCGGGCCCGAGCCCCTACATCCACGCCTACGACGCATCGGGCAAGGAGATATACGACCAGACGCAGGACCCGAAGTTCACCAGCACGCAGTAGGCCGACTCGCCCACTGCTGCCCCGCCTCTGTACCAAGTTGGCGGACGCCCACGACGATCGCGTTCACGAGTCGACCTCCTCCCTGCCCGAGTTCGAGGGCACGCGCCTTGGACGCGACACGGGGGACTGGGCGGATCGTCGACGTGATGCCGGTGCTCATGAAGCGCCCCGTCGTCAGTGACCCGTGCTCGCTGATTCCAAAAGTGGATGTCGAGGCCCCGGACCATGATCGGTCCGGGGCCTCTTCTCCTGCGCCCGGCAGTACTTGAACCTGCGATACCCGCTTCAGGACGCAGGGGGGCCACCACGGGACGCGAGCCGGCTCAGGAACAGGTCTGAAGTGAAGATGACCGTCATCGACCGCATCAACGCCCCTGTCTGACGGCCGCCGCGACCACTCCAGCCGCTCTGTACACCTGATCTGGCGTCAGACGACTGCCGTCGGCGCAGCGCGGCTGCCACAGGGGCTGGCGGCAAAGGCTCCGGGCCCAGATCGGTCCGGGGTCTTCGCCCACGCGCTTCGGCGGGATGCGAACCTGTGGCCGCCACTTAAGGGGTTCGGTTCGAGCTCGTTCCGTCGGCTGTCGTCGACTAAGCGACGGCTGGCCAGAGGCGTTGTCGCGCCCCCGCCCGGCGTCGGAGATATCAGCCGTGAATGTCAGAACCTTCTGATCCGCAGCTCTGGAGAGTTCGGTCAGTGACGGTCAAGCAAGCCAGGTGACCGCGACAGAAGTCGGCAGCCGTGAGGTGGGGCCTGTGCAGCGCATCGCTGTAAAGCCGCATCTCACGAGCCGCTCGGTCCAGGTGTTGCCAGAAACCGAGGGGCAGGGCGAGGTCGTCACCGAGATCGACCAGGCAGTCGAAGGCGAGTCCCAGCTCGTTGTGCTCCAGGTACTCCAGCGTCGCTGAGAGATTGATGTCCGGCAGGCGTGTGAGGTGGGCTCGGGCGGCGTCGAGGTGGTCACGGGTCTGATTCCAGCTGGCCTGCAGAGCCTCACGATCATCGGTCATGGCGCCAGTGTTGCCGGTGTCCTGATCGGGGTCACGCGACTTTCGTTGGTAGTCCGCCCCAGCGGACGCCCTTCTCGCTGCGAATGCGCGCACGCTCCTTCCGCAGGGCGGCGAGGACGTCGGGATGCCGGGCATTCTTGTGGCGCCAGCGCAGATAGGCGTGCAGGGTCCGGGTCTGGACGGTGTGGTTGCGTTGGCGGGAGTTGGCGACGGCGAACTGCCGCAGCGGCCCGAAGTGGGCCTCGATCGGGTAGGCCCAGGAGGCATAGGTCTGGGAGAAGCACAGCTCGGCCCGGCTCTTCTTCGCCCAGCGCCGGATCATCTCGCCCTTGTGGGCGGAGAGATCGTCCAAGATGACGTGGATCGGGGCACCGTCCGGGCGGGCCGCGCGGATCGCCCGACCTAGGCCCAGATGTACTCCTCCGCGATCGCCCCGTCGCGCCACTTTGCCACGGTGACCATGCGGCCACCGCCCTCGAACTCGCCGATGACGCAGGTCCACTCACCCGATCCGAAGGCAATGGGGTGAGAGGCGATCTGCGGAGGCGTGCCGCCGGCCGATTCGACGTAGGCCTTCATGGCGTCGATGTGTTCCTGGACTCCGCGGGTCGGCGGCTGGCCCTTCCAGTCCACCAGGACATCAGCGGTGTGGTGGTGGGTGAACACGCCCTGCCAGTCGGCCGTGTTCCAGCCGCCGAAATCGAGGTCGTCCATGCCCTTGAGATTGCGGCTGACCTGGTCATCTGTCATGGTTCTCGCTCCATGCGCTCGACAAGTGTGGTCCCGCCCAAGATCTCCGGAAGGTGGGCGTACCGGCCCTGCGAGCCTACTGGCGGCCGTCATGGTGCGCATGCTGGTCCCGGCTGGGCAGGCCCTGGCAGGCATCTTGATCCAGGTCAGTAGGTGCTACGACCCTGGCCATTCTTGTAGGGCGACCTCTTGGGCCCGGGTGTCGGCGGGGACGACAGGCGGCCCCGCCGTCTGCCCGCTCGTCCATCACACCGGCAGGCGTGGCACGCTGTCGATCAGACGGCGGGTGTACGGGTGTTCCGGGGCGCCCAGCACCTGGTCGGTCTCGCCCTGTTCGACCAGGCGGCCGCGCTCCAGTACGGCCGTGCGTTCGCACAGGGAGGCGACGACCGACAGGTCGTGGGAGACCATCACGAGGGTCAGCTGCCGTTCCTCCTTGAGCTCGGCGAGCAGGTCGACGACTTTAACCCGGGTCGTGACGTCGAGGGCGCTGACGGGTTCGTCGGCGAGCAGTACGCGCGGGTCGCAGACGATGGCGCGGGCGATGGCGATGCGCTGGCGCTGACCGCCGGAGAACTCGTGGGGGTAGCGGGTGGCGGCGTCGGCGGGCAGGCCGACCCGTTCCAGCGCTGCGGTCACCTTCGGCGCGGCGGTCGCCCGGGTGTCGATCCCGAGCGAGCGCAGCGGTTCCGCGACGATCGCGGCGACGCGGCGGCGGGGGTCGAGGGAGGAGTACGGGTCCTGGAACACGCACTGGACGCCGCGCCGGAAGCGGCGCATCTGCTGCCGGTCGCGCGGGGACAGCGTCTCGCCGTCGAAGCGGACGGTGCCGGCCGTGGGGCGGGCGAGTCCCAGCAGCAGGCGCAGCAGGGTGGTCTTGCCGGCTCCCGACTCGCCGACGAGCGCGAGCGACTGGCCCTGTTCGACGGTGAGGGACACATCCTGTACGACGTCGGTGGCGGCGCCTCGGTAGCGCACGGCCACGTCCGCCAGTTGCAGCACGGGTGTCATCAGGCGCTCCTCAGGGCCAGGGCGGACTCCAGCTTGCGGGCTCCCGCGACGAGCGTCTTCGTGTACGCCGCCTGCGGTGCGCCGATGACGTCCAGGACGGGACCTTCCTCGACGGCCCGGCCGTCCTTCATCACGAGGGCGCGGTCGGTCACCTTGGCGATGACGGCCAGGTCGTGGCTGACGAACAGCACGGCCATCTCCCGTTCGCGTACGAGGGTGTCGAGGAGTTCCAGCATCTCGGCCTGCACGGACACGTCGAGCGCGGTGGTGGGCTCGTCGGCGATGAGCAGGCGCGGCTCGCAGGCGAGGGCCATGGCGAGGGCGACGCGCTGGCGCTGGCCGCCGGAGATCTCGTGCGGGAAGGCGCGGGCGATGCGCTCGGGTTCGGGCAGCCGTACCCGAAGGAGCGCTTCGGTGACGGCGGCGCGCAGGCTCTTGCCCTTGAGGCCGGTGCGGCGGGCCAGGGGTTCGGCGATCTGGTGGCCCACCCGCATCAGCGGGTCGAGGGCGGTCAGGGGCTCCTGGAAGACGACGGCCGCGTCGCGGCCCCGGACCGCGACGAGCCGCTTCTCCGGGGCGCCGACGATCTGCGTGCCGGCGAGTTCCACGCTGCCGGTCGCGGTCATGCCGTCGGGCAGCAGCCCCAGTACGGCGAGTGTGGTCAGTGACTTGCCGGAGCCGGACTCGCCGATCAGGCCGAGCCGTTCGCCGCTGTCGACGGTGAAGGAGAGGTCGTCGACCAGGTTGCGGCCGTCGTCGGTGCGCACGGTCAGGCCGCGTACGTCGAGCAGGGTCATGTCCGCCTCCGGCGGGTCGCCGGGTCGAGGGTGTCGCGCAGTCCGTCGGCGATGAGGTTGACCCCGACGACGAGCACGACCAGCAGGATGCCGGGAGCCAGCGCGCCGGCGGGGGCGGTGGTGAAGGTGGCCTGGGCCTCCTGGAGCATGCGGCCCCAGGAGGCGTTGGGCGGCGGCGCACCGAGGCCGAGGTAGGACAGACCGGCCTCGGCGAGCACGGCCAGGCCGAACTGGAGGGCCAGGTTGACGACGAGGGTGGGCCAGATGTTCGGCAGGACGTGCCCGGCGACGGTCCGCGGCCAGGAGGTGCCCGAGGTGCGGGCGGCGGTGACGTAGTCCTGGGCCAGCACCCGCTTGGCGAGGATCCGTACCAGGCGGGCCACGATCGCGCTCTGGGCGAGGCCGATCGCGAGGACGGCGGAGCCGAGCGTGGCCGAGCGGGCGGCGACGACGAGCATCGCCAGCAGCAGGGTCGGGAACGCGATGAGGATGTCGAGGAACGCGGCGAGGGTGTCGTCGAGCCAGCCCTGTGCGAACGCGGCGACCACGCCGAGGGTGACGCCGACCAGAGCGGCGATCAGGACCGAGCCGAGGCCGGCCTCGACGGCGATACGGGAGCCCGTCATCAGCTGGGCGAACAGGTCCCGGCCCAGCTTGTCGGTGCCGAGCAGGTGCCCGTCGCCGGGTCCGGCCAGCCGGCCGCCGGAGGTGTCGTCGGCCCCGTAGGGCAGCCAGACGAGCGAGACGACGGCGATCAGAGCGATCAGCGCGGTGAGCGTGCAGCCGGCCAGCAGGGTGAAGGAGCGCGGGCCGCGGACCGACGCCGGTTTGCGCAGGACGTCTGTGTACGTCACCGGGCACCTCCTGAAAGACGGCCGCGCAGCCGCGGGTCGATGAACCGCTGGACCAGGTCGGCGGCGAAGCCGATGACGAGGACGGCGAGCGTGGACACGAACAGGACGCCCTGGATCACCGGGTAGTCGTGCTGCGCGATGCCGGTGGCGAGCAGCGAGCCGAGGCCGGGCAGCGCGTACACCGACTCCACGACGACGGCACCGAGCAGCGTCGAGGCGAGCTCGATGCCGAGGACGGAGATCACCGGTACGGAGGCGTTGCGGAGCCCGTGCCGCCACATGGCCCGGGGGAAGGAAGAGCCCAGGGCGCGCGCGGTGCGCAGGTGGTCGCTGCCCAAAACGTCGAGGGCGGCGGAGCGGACGTAGCGGATGAGCGAGGCGCTCATCACCAGGGCGATGGTGA
>NZ_JBSFZS010000229.1:0-6358 GCF_053600395.1 Streptomyces sp. NPDC005070
TTCTCGAACGCCTTGGACACCCCGGCCGCGAGCACCAGGACGCCGGCGATCTGCAAGACCCCGGCCGAGGCCGGGACCCCCGGCTCGACGACCTCCACCGGCCGGGACGGCGCGCCCGGCTCGGCAGGCCCGAACGGCGCGCCCGGCTCGGCAGGCCCGAACAGCACGCCCGGCCCAGCAGGCCCGGACAGCACGCCCGACTCGGCGAGCCCGGACGGCGCCGCCGGCCCGGCAGACCCGAACGGCACCACCCCCGCCCCACCCGGGCCGAGGGACCCGGACGCCGGGGTCGTCGGGTCGCTCGGGTCCGGGGGGCTGGATGTCGCCGTCGCCGCCGACGCGCGGGGAGAGCTGGCTCAGGGGGCGACGGGGCGTCGGCACTACGGGCCGCACGGTGAGCGGCGCGAGGACGCCGTCACCGTCTTTCTGCACTCCTTCGCGCCGCCGCCGCGCATGCTCGTCTTCGGCGCGATCGACTACGCGTCCGCCGTGGCCCGCATCGGGGCCTTCCTCGGCTACCGGGTCACGGTGTGCGACGCCCGTCCGGTGTTCGCCACGCCCGAGCGCTTCCCGGCGGCCGTGGAGGTCGTCGTGGACTGGCCGCACCACTACCTGAGCGGCACGCCGACCGACGCGCGCACGGTGATCTGCGTCCTGACACACGACCCCAAGTTCGACGTGCCCCTGCTGGAGGAGGCACTGCGCCGCCCGGCCGCGTACATCGGGGCGATGGGCAGCCGCCGCACCCACGACGACCGCCTGGAACGGCTGCGCGCGGCCGGTGTGCCGGAGCGCGAGCTGTCCCGGCTGCGCTCCCCCGTCGGCCTCGACCTCGGAGCCCGTACACCGGAGGAGGTGGCCGTGTCCGTCGCCGCGGAGATCATCGCGCTGCGCTGGGGCGGCAGCGGGCTGCCCCTGGCAGCCAGAGGCGGGGCGATCCATCCCCGGTGAGCCGGGCACGCCCGGCGCCGGATGACCCGCGCCCGCCCGGTGGCCGCGGGATCAGCCGGTGCGCGGGGGCAGCCGGTGCAGGGTCGGTCCGGTGAGCCGGCCGCCGGCCGCCGTCGCGGTCATGTACGTGCAGTACGGCTCGCGGCGGCGGTCGGTCGGTGAGCCGGGGTTGAGCAGGCGCAGCCCGGTGGACGCGGTGCTGTCCCAGGGAATGTGGCTGTGGCCGAAGACCAGGACGTCGAGGTCGGGAAAGCGCCGCGCGCAGCGCTGTTCGCGGCCTTGCGCGGAGCCGGTCTCGTGGACGACACCGAAGCGCAGGCCGCCCAGCTCGGCGCGGGCGATCTCGGGGAGCCGGGCCCGCAGCGCCGGGCCGTCGTTGTTGCCGTACACCCCGATGACCCGCCGGGACCGGGCCTCCAGCAGGTCGAGGGCGGCGGTGTCCACCCAGTCCCCCGCGTGGATCACGACGTCGGCCGAGAGGAGCTCGGCGAGCAGCGCGGCCGGGAGTTCCCGGGCCCGCTGGGGCAGGTGGGTGTCGGACATGAGCAGCAGCCGCACGGCTTCACCTCGTCAGTCGAGCGCGATCTCGCTCCAGACCTGCTTCCCGCCGCTCACCGGCACCGTGCCCCAGGTCGCCGACATCGCCTCGACGAGCAGGATGCCCCGGCCCCCGGTGGCCTCCCAGCCGATGCTGGTGGGCTTGATCGGCGTGCGGGGCGAGTTGTCGGCGACCGCGATGCGCAGGCGGTGGTTGACGAGGGTGAGGTCGAGCCTGACCTGGCCGTCGGTGTGCACCAGGGCGTTGGTGACGAGCTCCGAGACGATCAGCAGGGCGGCGTCCGTGTACGCGCCGACGCCCCAGCTCCGCAGGGCGCGCCGGGTGTAGCGGCGGGCGTGCCGGACCGCCTCGGGGACCCGCCAGACGGTCCAGCTCTCGCGGAGCGGCAGGACCTCCATGCCGTCGTACCGCATCAGCAGGAGGGCCACGTCGTCGCTGCGGTTGGCGCCCGTGAGCAGTTCGTCGGCGACGAGACCGAGGTGGGCGGGGTCGGAGCCGGCCAGTCCCTCGGCGAGACGCTTCAGACCGTCCTCGATGTCGACCTCGACGGACTCGACCAGACCGTCGGTGGTCAGCGCGACGATGGTGCCGGGCTGGAGTCTGAGCGGGCTCATGGGGAAGTCGGCCTGCCGGATGACACCCAGGGGCGGCCCGGTCTCCGACTCGGGGACCTCGGTGCGGCCGTTCGAGTGACGCAGTACCGGCGGGATGTGTCCGGCGCGCACATACCAGGCGGACCCCTCCTCAATGTCGATGTCGACATAGCAGCAGGTGGCGAAGAGGTCGGTCTCCAGATCGAGCAGGAGCCGGTTGGCGTGCGAGACCACCACGTCCGGCGGGTGGCCCTCGACGGCGTAGGCGCGCAGGGCGGTGCGCATCTGGCCCATGACGGTCGCGGCCGAGGCGTTGTGCCCCTGCACGTCACCGATGACGAGGGCGACGTGGTTGTCGGGCAGCGGGATGACGTCGTACCAGTCGCCGCCGACGTCCAGGCCCGACGTGGTGGGCAGATAGCGGGCGACGGCGACCGCGCCGGGCAGACGGGGCAGCCGGCGTGGGAGCAGGGTCCGCTGGAGCATGGAGATCAGTTCGTGCTCGGCGTCGAACGCGTGGGCGCGCACCAGGGCCTGCCCGGCGAGGCCCGCGGAGGCGGTGAGCAGCGCTCGTTCCTCGGGGCCGAACTCGTGCGGGGCGTCCCAGCCGATCAGGCAGGCGCCGGCCATGCGGCCGCCCGCGGGCAGCGGCAGGACGGCGAGTCCGCCGGGGCCGACCTCGGCGAGCGCGGGCTCCAGGTCCGCGCCGGCGGGCCAGATGGCGGGCCGCCCCTCGTTGAGGGCCGCGGCGAGCGTGGGCATGGCCCGGACCGGGGCGTCGGGCCACTCCGAGCGCCATTCACTGCGCCACAGCTCCGGCCAGAACTCCGGCTGAGGCGGGTCCAGGAGTGTGACGACGAGACGGTCGCCCTCCAGTTCGGCGACGGCGATCCGGTCGGCCTGGAGGGGCTTGCGCAGGGCGGCGACGACTGCCTGGCCGACGTCGCGGACGGTGCCGGCGGTGGCGAGGGCGGCGGCGAGGCGCTGGACGCGGCCCACGTCGTTCAGGCCGGAGCGCAGCTTGGAGGCGTCGGAGACGGTGCCCACGAGCCGTGCGGGGCGGCCCTCGGCGGAGGGCAGCAGCCGGGCGCGCAGCCGGAGCCACTTGTGGCCGCCGGACGGCTGGTGGATACGGAACTCCAGCTCGCGGTCGCCCACCGACGTGTGGTCCGGTTCGACCGCGGACATCAGTGCCGGGAGATCCTCGGGCACGGCCATCGACAGCAGGGTCTCGACCTTGCCGTCGAAGGCGGTGGGGGACAGTCCGAACAGGTCGAGCACGTCGTGGTCGACCTCGACGTGTCCGGTGTCCATGGCGAGGCTGAACGAGCTGGCGGGCAGGTCCGCCGCCGCGTCCGGCGGCGCGGGCGGGACGACGACGGCTTCGGCGATCAGCCCGAGGCAGGCCCGGTCCTCGTCGCCGAAGCCGCCGGGGCCGTCGCTGGCGGCGACCATGCAGCCGTTGTCCCGCAGGGGCAGTACGGCCAGCGAGAAGTCCTGGGAGGCCACCCGCCGGGCGTCGGCGCAGCGGGCGAGCTCCTCCGGTCCGAGCCAGCACGGCTGTCCCGAGCGCAGGGCCTCGGCGGCCGGGGAGCCGCCGGACAGGGGGTAGCTGTCGCGGAGCCCGTACAGCGTCCTGGGCACCCCCGCGGAGTCGGCCAGATGCAGTTCACCGCCGCTCACACTCGGTGAGTACACGGCGGCCACGGCCGCACCGGTGAAGACGAGTGCCTGTTCCAGCAGGCGGTGCAGCCGTTCGCGCGGGTCGAGATCCGCGGTGAGCGTCTTCAGGGCAAGTTCGGCACGCGACGTTCTCGTTCCGCGTTCCGCAGCACCCTCACTGACCACGCCGTCATTACAGCGCTTCCCGGGCTCGGGCGCAGCCCCTGTGACCGTTCCGAACGCGTCGGGCCTGCGGTGAAGGCCGTGCGGGACGGCCGATCGAACGAAATCGAATCCGCCGGGGTTCATGTGGTTCACACAGTGCTCTCATGACGAAAGTGACGGTTCGTGTCCCGCCCGGCCGGGACGGGTCGCCGGGCCGGGCGCCTGCCGGGGCGGACGGGGCGGCTCGCCGTGCGCGATCGGCCGACAGGGAGGAGCCTTGTCCCCTGGAGGGCGGAGGTCGTGGACGGCCCCGCGAGGAGGTGGTCGCCGTGTCCGACGGACAGGAGACCGCGCAGGCGCCGGCCGGTCGGCCGGCCCCCGTGGGACGTCCGCTGCTGTCGCTGGCGCTGGCCGCGATGCTGGACGACGTGGACGCCCACTCGGGAGCCGTCTATCTGCTGTCCGCCCAGGAGCCGGTGCTGGAGATGACGGTCTCCGCGGGACTGCCCCGGGCCTTCGCCGCGCCGTGGGAGCGTGTGGGGCTCAACGCGCCGATCCCGGTCGCCGAGGCGGTACGGGGGCGGCGGCTGGTCTGGGTGGGGGGCGAGCAGGAGATGGCCCGCAGGTATCCCCGGATCGCGGTGGTGCTCCCGTATCCGTTCGCCCTCGCCGCGCTTCCGGTGGCGACGCCCGCCACGGTGTACGGGGCCGTCTACGTGACCTGGCCCGGCTCGCATCCGCCCGACCTCACCGACCGGGAGCGCGATCGCCTCACGGCGGCCTGCGACCGGCTCGCGCTGCGGCTGGAGCGCGCCGCCGCGGAGAACCGCCCGCTGCACGCGGAGCCGGACCTGCTCACGCCGTCCCTCACGGCGCCGGGCGGCACGCTCGGCTCGGTGGAGGCGGCGCGGATGGTGGGGCGGCTGCCGTACGGACTGTGCTCGCTGGATCTGCACGGGCGGGTCGGCTTCGCGAACGCGGCGACGGCCGAGCTGCTCGGGGTGCCCGTCAGCGGTCTCCTGGGCACCCAGTTGTGGGCGGCCGTGCCCTGGCTGAACGACCCGGTCTACGAGGACCGCTACCGGGCGGCGCTGATCAGCCAGCACGTGACCTCCTTCGTCGCGCTGCGTCCGCCGGGCGAATGGCTGTCGTTCCGGCTGTATCCGAGTACGAGCGGGCTGAGCGTGCGCATCTCGCGGGCCCGGCCGGTGTCGGAGATGACGCGCGCGGGACCGCAGCAACGCGACGGCAGCCCCCGTCTGGTGACGATCTCCCATGTGCTGAGCCTGGCGAGCGCGCTGACGGAGGCGGCGGGCGTGCAGGACGTGGTGCAGCTCGTGGCGGACGAGATCTCGCCCGCCGTCGGCAGCCAGTCCCTCGTCGTCCTCGCCAGCCGGGCCGGGCGCATGCACGTCCTCGGACACCGGGGCTATCCGGACGCGCACCTCGTGGAGCGCTTCAACGGGCTGCCGCTGAGCGAGCAGACCCCGGGCACCCAGGCGCTGAACACCGGGGTGCCCGCGTTCTTCGACTCGCGCGAGCAGTTGGAGCGGCTGTACCCGACGCGGAACGCCACACCCGACGGCATGGGCGCGTGGGCGTACCTGCCACTGGTCGCCTCCGGGCGGCCGGTGGGCGCCTGCGTCCTCGGGTACACGCAGTCCCATCACTTCGCGGCCGACGAGCGCGCGGTGCTGACCAGTCTGAGCGGGCTGATCGCCCAGGCGCTGGAGCGCGCCCTGCTCTACGACGCCAAGCTCCAGCTCGCACAGGGGCTGCAGGCCGCGCTGCTGCCGGCGTCGCTGCCGCCGTTGGCCTCGGTGGAGGCGGCGGCGCGCTATCTGCCGGCGACCCAGGGCATGGACATCGGCGGGGACTTCTACGACATGGTGTCCTCGAACGGCCGGGCGGCGGCGGTGATCGGGGACGTACAGGGGCACAACGTGACGGCGGCCGGGCTGATGGGGCAGATCCGTACCGCCGTCCGCGCGTACACGGCGGTCGGCCAGGCGCCGGAGGAGGTGATGGGGAGCACCAACCGGCTGCTCATCGACCTGGGCACCGAGCTGTTCGCCAGTTGTCTGTATCTGCGCCTGGACCCGGCGCGCGGGGTCGCGGTGATGGCCCGGGCGGGGCATCCGCCGCCGCTGCTGCTCCGGCCGGACGGCAAGGTGAAGGTGCTCGACCTGGCGGGCGGACCGCTGCTGGGGATCGACGCCCACGCCGTCTATCCGACGACCGAGGTGCCGCTCGTCCCCGGGTCGGTGCTCGCCCTCTACACCGACGGTCTGATCGAGTCCCCCGGTGTCGACATCGAGGACGCGCTCGCCGACCTCGCGCGACGGCTCGCCGCGAACGGGCACCAGCCCCTGGACGAGCTGGCCGACACGCCGCTCCTGCGTGGCCTCCCCGCCCTGCTGGAGCAGCG
>NZ_JBSFZS010000230.1:0-6261 GCF_053600395.1 Streptomyces sp. NPDC005070
GGAACGAAATGGAACGCCGCAAGAGGAGACGGGTTCGACCTCTCCTGGGAGACATGGCGTGGGTATCTCGCGAAGAAGGCTACTGACGGCGACCGGAGTGGGTGTGGTGGCGGCCGCCATCGACGCGGGCGGCTTCCGCGCCGCCGCCGAGGCCACAACCTCGATGGGTGCCGGCAGGAAGGCCGGTACGGCGACTGCCTCCCCATCGGACGTGCCGGTGGTCACCACGTGGGACCAGACGGTGCAGCGGGCGAGCTACGCCCAGGGAGCGGGCTACCAGCGGCTCGTCGCCGGGCCGGGCGAGCCGCACACCATCCGCACCGAACTCTGGTCCCGCTTCGGCCCTCCGACGACGGCTCTGGCGGCGTTCGCGCAGATGACCGACCTGCACATCGTGGACGACCAGTCGCCGGCCCGCCTGGAGTTCATGGACCGCTACGCCGACGCCGGCGCCCCGCACTACGCCTCGTATCCCACCGACTCGGCCTACCGGGGTCACGAGTTCCTCTCGACGCAGGTCGTCGACGCGATGTGCCAGGCCATCGCCGGGACCGGCAAGGGCCCGCGGAGCCGGATGCCGCTGCAGTTCACCATCGTCACCGGCGACGCGATCGACAACTGCCAGCACAACGAGAACCGCTGGTACATCGACCTGCTCGACGGCGGCCAGACCATCGTCCCGGACTCCGGCGCCATCGGCCTGGACCAGAGCTTCGCCGGCGGCGCCCTGACCGGCGGCGGCACCGGGGACAACCACTACTACTACCCGTCCGTGCCGCCGCAGCAGGTGCCGGGCAATCAGTACACCGGCACCTCCGGCCTCGGATTCCCCTACGTCCCCGGGCTGCTGGACGCGAGCGGCGCGGTGGGCGCGGCCCGCCGGCCGTTCGTCTCCCACGGCCTGGGCATGCCCTGGTACGCGGCGTACGGCAACCACGACGGCCTGTGGCAGGGCAACGAGCCCATCGACAACAACCTCGTCGACGTGCGGGGCATGACGGTCGGCACGTCCAAGACCACCGGCACCTCCGCGGATCTGCCGGACAACTACAGCGACCTCGGCACCTTCGGCAAGCTGATGGTCGCCTGGGACCTGGAGGGAACCCGGGTCGTCGCGGACCCCAACCGGCGGCTGCTGTCGCGCAAGGCCTTCATCCAGGACCACTTCAACACCGCCGGCCTGCCGGTCGGTCACGGATTCCAGGGCGCCGGAATCGACAGGGCCTACTACGCGATCCCGTCCGGCTCCGGCGACCCGATCCGCTACATCACCCTCGACTCCACCAACACCAACACCGACGGCTTCGGCTCGGGCGCCGCGGGCGGCTCGATCGACACCGACCAGCTCAACTGGCTGGAACAGCAGCTCAGAGCGAACAGCTCACGCTATGTCAACACCAGCAACCACATCGTCACGCAGAGTGGTGTGCAGGACAAGATGTACGTCATCTTCTGCCACCACACGCTCAACACCATGGACAACCTCGACGACGGCATCTTCGGCGGCATCTTCGGGGACCGGCACACCGGCGACGAACTCAAGACACTGCTGCTGCGCTACCCGAACGTGATCGCCATGGTCAACGGCCACACACACGCCAACAAGATCATCCCCCATCCGGCGCCGGCCAACAGCCCCATCTCCGGCGGCTTCTGGGAGATCTCCACGGCCTCGCACATCGACTGGCCGATCCAGAGCCGCATCATCGAGATCATGGCGAGCCCCGACGCGCAGAACGCGGGGGAGTTCGGCTCCTCCGCCGGCCCCGCCACCCTCTCGATCTTCACCACCATGGTCGACCCCGCCGCACCCCTCTCCTTCGGAGGTGACACCAGCACCTCTGCGCAACTGGCCTCCCTGGCACGGGAGCTGGCCACCAACGACCCGCAGGAGGTGAACCGCGGCATCACCCTTCGCATGGGCGGCAACCAGGACCGCAACACGCAACTGCTCCTGCCGGCCCCCTTCCCGCTGCACGCTCCGCACCCGCTCGGTTCGCCGGTCGCCGTGGCCCGCAACGGTGACGGGCGGCTGGAACTGTTCGGAACGGACGCGCAGGGCAACCTGTGGAACACCAGCCAACTGACGGCCGGCGGTGACCTGCGGACCTGGACCAAGATCGCCGGCGGGCCCGGGTGGCAGTCCGTCACCGCCGCCACCAACCAGGACGGCCGGGTCGAGGTCTTCGCCCTCGACCAGAACGGCTCCGTCAACCGCCGAGCGCAGACAAGCGCGGGCAGCGACACCTACACGGCGCCCCAGCAGTTCGACTCCGTCTTCACCTCGGCGACCGCGGTCCAGGACCAGTGGGGCGGCCTGCAGGTCTACGCGACCCGCGGCGACAACACCATCCGCCACCGCTGGCAGGACTTCCTGAACGACGACACCGCCTCGAACGGCTGGTTCACCCCCTGGACCCAACTCGGCGGCACCGCGATCCAGTTGGCCGTCGAGACCGGCTCCGACGGGCGCGCCGTGCTGGTCGCCATCAAGGAGGACGGCCTCCTCATCCAGCGCAAGATGAACGTGGCCAACGCCCAGACGGAGAGCGAGTGGGGCGGGGCACTGCCGGTCGACGGCATCCTCGACTCCATCGACCTGGCCCGCAACCTCGACGGACGCCTGGCGATCTTCGGCACCAACCCGGACGGGATGCTCTGGCGCCGCTTCGAGACCGCCCCGGGCAGCGGGACATGGCAGGCGTGGGCTCAGATACCGGTGCAGGCCGGTGCCACCACGCTGAGGATGCGTCACGTATGCGCCGAGCGAAGCGGAACCGGCAGGATCGAGCTGTTCGCCGTCGACAACACAGGCACGCTGTACCACTGCGCGCAGGCCGGCCCCAACAGCGCCAACTGGACACCCTGGCAGGCCTGCGACGTCAAGCTGCGCGCCACGCACACCCCCGGCGGGCTGTGAAAGACCCGGCGACACCTGATCCGTCCCGCTCTTCCGCCTGAACGCAGATGCCGGCCCAACCGCTCAGCAGGCGGGGCCGGCACCCGCACGAGTCTCCGTCGAACGCGGCGCGAGCGGGCCGCTGCCGGGAACGATGCGGCACCGCCCACCGGCCCGACGGGTTCTTCGCCCAGGAGCGGGCCGGTCGGCGGACGACAGCGTGACGGGCCCGGTCAGGCGGGCCAGTACGAGCACCGCACCCCGGTGTGCACCGCGTGCCGAAGGTGCTCGCCGATCAGCGGGTCGGCTGCCGCGATCCGGTCCAAGGCCCGGCGGACGGCCTTGCTCACCGCGACCCGGGAGCGTTCCTCGCCGTCGGGGAAGCGGCGGGCGCGTCCGCTCAGGCCCGTGGAACCCGCCAACTGGCTCATCAGCCAGTCGTGTTCGGCCTGGGCCACGGTGGCACGTTCCTGATCGTGGGCAGCCTTGAACGCGTCCAGTTCGGTGCGCAGCCAGGCCAGACGATTGCGGTACTCCTGCATCGCCACCCGGTCCAGTACCGGCTGCTCGGGCAGCGCCGAGTGCCCGGCGATCTCGTTGAACGCGGTCAGCCCGGCGACGAGTTCGGCAGCCCGGACCTCTTGGCGTGGGTTGGCGATCAGCACCACCAAGTGGAGCATCCCCACGCTGTGCTCCACCAGGACGCTGCGCCCGCCGAGCCCGATCCGCCACTTACGGCCCAGCCGGGTGCAGAAGGCCACGGGCTGTGCCTGCCCGTCCTTGCCCTGCGCACCCGTGCTGCCCTGTCCGTCGGTCCTCGGCGGCGGCTCCGCGGCGACCGTGGCCATCTCCAGCCGGACGGCGTCGGCCTCTGCCGGCCGGCCGGCCCGTACGAGCGCCACCGCGAGCCGGTCCCAGGAGGCATTGACCGCGGGCCAGTGTGCCAGGGCGAGGTTCTGCCGCGCCGCGTCCCGCAGATGGGTCACGGCCCGCTCGACGTCGCCCATGGTCAATGCGGCGACCCCCAGCGCGTGGTGGGTCGAGCCGAAGCAGGCGACGGCAAGACTGCCCACGACCGGCAGGTGGGCATAGGGACTCAGCAACTCGTAGACCCGTGCCGCCGTGGCGGTGTCGTCGAGGAGATAGGCGGCCTCCGCGACACCGTGCATCGTCACCATCCAACTGCTCGACCGCGGCAGGTCGCCGAGGTCGCGGCCGCAGAGCGTGGCCAGCGCACTGACGGCCTTCCGCCGGTCCCCGGCCGTCACCGCGGCCACCGCCAGCGCTGCCATGGCGTGATCGTCCACGGCGCTCAGCGTCGGCGAGTTGACCACTTCGCTGAGGAGCGGCACGAGCTCTCCCACCCGGCCCTGGTACCAGCGTATGGTCACCATCTGGGCGGCCTGCCACACCGTGGCGTTGACGTCACCGGCGGCGATCCCTCGCTCGGTACAGGCCTTGGCCAGGGCCTCGGCCTCGTCGAGGCGACCCGCGCGGACGGCGAGCATGACCTCCATCGCGCTCACGACGAAACCCACCGCGAGATGGTCCTGTTCGGCCAGCAGGCCGCGCAGCTCGGCCAGGCAGCGTTCCGCGTGCGGGTCGCCGTCCAGGAACATGTCGACCGTCTGCCACAGCAGCCCCATCAACAGATCGCTGCGGCGGGAGGTACGGAAACTCTCCGCGACCAGTTCGGCGGCCAGTTCCCGGCGCAGTGAGCCATGCTCCGGGCCGATCAGACAGTGATGGGCCAGGCTCAACGCCTCCGCACGCGCCATCGGATTCTGCCGTGCCCTCGCCTGCTCGAGCAGCGCCAGTACCGCCGTGGTGTCGCTGGTGCGATAGCCGCCCTCCCCGGCCAGTCTGATCCGCAGCCGCAGTGCCAGCGAGGACTGGGAGTCCAGTAACTCCAGCGCCCGGCGTATCTGCGATTCCAGGAGTACCGAGCCGGCGACCGTACGGTGCTCATGCACCCACAAACCACCGAAGCCGAGCGCGGCCACCGCCATCGACCGTTCGTCGCCCACCGACTCGGCGATCCAGTAGGCGTGTTCGAAGCGGTCCCGGCCGGTGCGCAGATCGCCGTCGTCGACGACGGCACGCGTGCCCTCGTCGAGCAGGGTCTGAAGCTCACCGAACTCCCGGGCGTCCGCCCCGGCCGGACCGGCCGCGTCCCGAACGGGCGCATCGACATTGTTCACGGCTCTATTTCTCTCCTGGGTGTGCTCGACAACGCCAGGTGAAGCCGACCGGACCGCCGTGTCGGCCGTGATCGGTGGCCTTGCCGCAGGGCGAGGGACGGCGAGTGAGCCTAGCGCAGAGGCCGCAGCGGGGGAACAGCCCCAGACCGTACGGCAGGTGGCCACCGTATGAGGCCCGCGGTCCGGGAACCGCGGCGGAGGACGAAGGAACACGATGGCACGGCAGGGCACGGGACGGCACGACTTGGAACGCTCACCTCGCAGTGACACATTCACATCGTCCACTCTTTCGAAAGGGAATCAGTCGTGGGCTTTTTCGGGCATCGACGCTCCGCCCTGGGCGGCACCGTGGCATTCGCCGTCGGGTTCTTGCTCAGTGGAGGTCCGGCGGCGTCCGCCGCCCCCGCCGCGGCGCCGGCCTTCTCCATCACCTCCGACAGCCAGCAGGATCTGTTCGTGCAGGCGATCGACACACCCGACGCGGTGGTCCGGATCGCCGGGAACGTGGACCTGGACCTGACCGGACGGGAGTCTCTGCCGGTCGCCCCGGGCGTGCAGATCCTCGGCGACCGGTCGCAGCGCCCCCAGGGCCCGCGGCTGTTCACGACCTCTTTCCCGCGCATCCTCTTCAGGGTCGGGAACGACGGGGACGGGACGCACAGCGACAACGTGCGGTTCAGCGGGATCCGGTTGCAGGGTGCGGAGAGCGACGACCCCTATTCGGCGGTCGACACCAGCGACTCCGACGGAATCCGGGTGGACTCGAGCCTGAACGTGGAGATAGACCACAGCGAGATCGATCACTGGCGCGGCTCGGCGGTGAACATCCAGGACGGCCAGAACCGGATCGGTCTGTGGAACGCCCAGACCGTGCGGGTGCACGACAACTACATCCACCACAACCAGCACCCCACCGGCATCATCTGCTGCGGTCACGGCGCGGGCTACGGCGTGGTGACCGGCCATGGCGCCTATGCCCTGATCGAGCGGAACGTGTTCGACTACAACCGGCACGCGATCACCGGCGACGGTTCGGCCGGGGACGGCTATCTGGCGTACCGCAACCTGATCTTGGGCGGCGGCGGGGACAACTCCCATGTCTGGCACGAACCTTTCCCGGTGGTCGCCGGGAGCGCCGCAGCGCTTCCGGTGCCTCTCACC
>NZ_JBSFZS010000231.1:0-6255 GCF_053600395.1 Streptomyces sp. NPDC005070
GGCGTCGATGTCGTGCAACTGGGCGGCCCTGACGTGTGATTGTCTCGCTCACCGGTTCGGGAACGCCGGAGATCATCCGCACAGGCGGCCGAGGTGTCCGTCCGACATGAGCGAGGCGGAGTGGGCCGTCGTACGTGACGCGATGCCGGTGCCCGGCTGGCCGGAGGGCCGCGGCGGGCAGCCGGAGAGCTGTGCCGCGTCCCGGTCGGTGACCGAGGCCGCGGTCACCGTCGGTAGACGGCGGCCCGGCCGGCTTTGCGGGCGATGCCCTCCATGGCTCGCCTGTCGTGGCGCCTCCTCAAGCAGCCGCAGGACGGTCCCGATGTGGCGGGTGCCGTGGCGGCACGGCGGGGACGTCCCGGCAGACGGTCGCCTGCGGTGTCTGGCGGGGTTGGTTCGTGATCAGCGTTGGGCTTCTACGGTTTGGCGCTGGGGTTTATCACCGCCGGCGGCCACGGCGGCGGCGGCCTTGCGCGGCAGGAAGAGCAGCACGACGACCGCGCCGAGCAGGGCGACGGCTGCGGAGCCTGTCGCGGCGATGTGCATGGCGTGGATGAAGGCGTCGTTCGCGGGCTGGACCAGCGCCTTGCCGGCCGGTCCCATCTTCTGGGCGATGGCCAGGGTCGCCTGGACGGATTCACCTGCGGCGTGCCGATCGGAGACGGGGACTGCGCCCAGGTGGCCGTGGATGCCGTTGCGGTAGGTGGTGGACAGCAGCGACCCCAGAACGGCGACCCCCATGGCGCCACCGACTTGCCGGAAGGTGTTGTTGACCGCCGATCCGGAGCCGGCCTTCTCCCGCGGCAGCGACGACATGATCATGACGGTGGCGGGTGGCATCACGTGCGCCATCCCGGTGCCCATCAGGAAGAACAGCACCTCCAGCACCCAGATGGGGGTGTCCTGGCCGAGCAGCAGGAAGCCGGCGAAGGCCACGGCGGTCAGGACGAGGCCGGTGGCGCACACGGCTCGGGCACCGAAGCGGTTGACGACCAGCCGGGCCCGCGGGGCGAAGAACATCTGGGAGGCGGCCAGCGGCACCACGAGCAGACCGGACTGCAGCACGCTGTATCCGCGGACGCTCTGGTTGTAGAAGACGCTGAAGAACGTGACGCCCATGAGGGCGAAGAAGACCAGGCCGATGGCGGCGACCGAGGCGGAGAACCGCCGGTTGCGGAAGTAGGTGACGTCAAGGGCCGGATGGTCGCTGCGGGCCTCGTGGACCACGAAGCCCGCGAGGACGGCCAGGCCTGCGAGGATCGTTGCCCAGGACTCGGGCCGGGTGAAGTCGCCCAGCTGACCGCCCTTGATGATGCCGTAGACCAGCAGCGCCAGACCGATGATCGACAGCAGGACACCAACCGGATCGAGCCTGCCGGGCCTGGGGTCCTTGGAGTCCGGGACCAGCACCACCATCGCGACCAGTGCGGCGATCACGATCGGCACGTTGACCAGGAAGACCGAGCCCCACCAGAAGTGCTCCAGCAGAACGCCGCCGGTGATCGGGCCGGCGGCTATGGCGAAACCGACCACGCCCGTCCAGATGCCGATGGCCTTGGGCTGCTCCTCGCGCTCGAAGACGTTCATGATGATCGCGAGGGTGGCGGGCAGGATGAAGGCGCCGCCGAAGCCCATCACGGCCCGGAAGGTGATGAGCTGCCCCGAGGAGTCGGACATCGCCGACAAGGCAGATCCCACGCCGAACACCGTCATGCCGAAGAGCAGCACCTTCTTGCGGCCGAGCCGGTCACCGAGCAGTCCCGCGGTGAAGAGCAGTCCGGCGAAGACCAGCGTGTAGGAGTTGATCGCCCACTCCAGCTGGCTCTGGGTGGAGCCGAGTCCGGTGGGAGCTGGCTGGGCGATGGTCTTCATCGCCACATTGAGGATCGAGTTGTCCAGCATCACCACCAGGAGGCTGAAACAGAGCACGGTCAGGATGGCCCAGCGCCGGCGGTGGACCGCCTCGGAAACGCTTCGTCGCTGGGCAGGCGGCGGTGGCGTGGACGCTGCGGGCGTCGAGGACTCGGTGGGGCCGGGTGGTGATGCCACGGGGGGTCTCCAGTGCTGTCGGTGGTTCTGCGATTGCCGGGCGGAGGGCGTCGGCCTCGGTCGGTGGGAGGCAGCGCAAGGCCCTGCTTGACCTGCCGGGTGACCTCATCGACCCGAATTAGATGTCGTAAAGAATCTAAATGGAAGCTAGAGTAGATGGCAAGTGACATCCATCTGAGGAGCGTGATTCCGTGGGCCGCGTGTCCAAGGCGCAAGCACAGGAGAACCGGCAGCGCGTCGTAGCCACCGCCTCCCGGATGTTCCGCGAGAAGGGCACCACGGTCAGCCTCGCGGACCTGATGAAGGCCGCCGGGCTAACCCATGGCGGGTTCTACAAGCAGTTCGCCTCGAAGGAAGACCTCGTCGACGAGGCCATCGCTCACGCCTTCGAGAATCCGGTCCCGTACTCGGTGGCCGCGCCGGAGGAGGGTGAGGACCACGAGTCCGCCCGCCGGGCCCTCGTCGAGGACTACCTGTCGGTCTGGCATCGCGATCACGCCGGGGACGGCTGCCCCGTTTCCGGATTCGCCGTTGACCTGGGGCGGGAGCCCGGCCGGGCCGGCGGCGCCCGCCAGGTCTACGTCAACGGGGTACGGAATCGCGCCGCCCGGTTGGCCACCGGCGACGACGACGGGCTGGCCCAGCTGTGCACCATGGTCGGTGCCCTCGTCCTCGCTCGTGCTACCCGGGGCAACCCGATCTCCGAAGAACTCCTGCAGGCCGCGCGCACGGCACTCACCGAGAGCGGCAACGGGACTGAGCGAGGCGTCGGACAGCCCGGTCGGCGTTTCGAAGTTGAGCGGTGCGTCGCTTCGGATGGCTGACGGTACGTGGTGAACGTCGGGGCGTGCGCCGGAGCGCAGCGCAGTAACGACCTCGTCAACGAGGGCGGCTTGTGCCTTGTCGCGGGCGGCCGTGGTGCATCGGCTACGGCGGGGTTGCTGTTGCTGTTCATCGACGCCGACCACGTGCCGCTGATTCCCGACTTTCTGCGCGCGGGTCCAATTGCGCGGCACGGTCCGCCAACTCCCCTGCGTGCCGACGAACCTCGATGTCATCGGCATGCTCTGTCCATGCGGCACGCCCCGTGCAGGGGCTTGGGGGCTTGCTCATTTGATGGGCGGGCCCGTGCGGTCCGCTCCGACAGGGGCGCTACCTGGCGTGCGGCTGACTCGTGCGGTGACGCAGAGCGCCCCAAGAGCCTGGCGATGGCGGCCCGCAGGGCGAATTTGATCATGGTGAGGATGGCGTGGGCGTCGAAGCAGCTCAGGTCGGTGACCGCGCGGATGGCCGCTCCGGGTCGCGGTAGTGGGGGAGACAACCCGGGACGGGGCGGAAAGTAGCTGGGGGCCGATGGAGGCTCCGCTGGTGGAGTAAGAGATGGTGAGCACGAGGAGTGTGGCGATCAGCCGCGGCGCCGGCGGGCGGGGTGTACCGAGAGGCTGTCGCCGAGCGCGTGGCCGATCCGGCGAGCGAGGGACCCGCGCGGTAAGGGCGACCGGGGTCTGGTTCGGCCGGGGATTGCGCTGCAGTCCGACGTAACAGCCCATGAAGGCGGCCACGATGATCAGAGCGATCACGGCCGGCTGGAGCCAGTTCCGTACCGGCGGCCCGACTGCGGCCCGACTGCGGCGCGACAGAGGCCACGGCCGCCGCAGATGCCGATCGCCCTTGCTCGGGAGCGAGTCCCGGCCCACGGGGCCTGCCGGCCAGTCGCCCCGGGGGGCGGTTCCGGCCGGGGCGGGCTCAGCCCAGGTAGAAGTCTTTGCGGGCGGCCACGAACTCCTCGATCGACTGCGGGGCGGTGCCTGTCACCCGCTCCACGCCGTCGGCGGTGCGGTCGTAGCGGTTGTCCCGGTGCAGCCGGGCCACGGTGGCGACGTGCTGTTCGACGTGCGGCGGCAGCCCCAACCTGGAGAGCCCCTGGGCCTGCCACTGGTCCAGCGGCAGGTCCACGTAGGTCACCGGGCGGCCCAGGGCCCGGGAGAACGCCTCGGCCAGCTCCGTCATGTCGACCGAGCGCGGCCCGGTCAGCTCGTAGACCTGCCCGATGTGCGGAGCCGGGTCGCGCAGCACGGTGGCGACGACCCGGGCGACGTCGTTCACGGTGACCGGCGAGGTGCGTCCGGTGCCGAACGGCAGGGCGATCGTGCCGTTCTCCTGAATCGACCATGACGCCAGCATGGTGAACAGCGCAGTGTCCATGAACACCGTCGGCCGGATGTGCACTACGGGCAAACCGGACCAGTTCAGTACCTGCTCGGTCAGCCAGAGCAGCCGCTGCTGGTGCGACTCCCCGGTGCTGGTGGCGGTCATCTGCGACACTGTCATCTGCGTCAGGTCGACCAGGGCCTCCAGCTGCCCGTACTCCCTGGCGACGGAGGCCACCACGGTCGCCGCCAGCAGCTGGTCCGGCGACACAGACATCGCGAAGTACATCCGCGACACGCCCTGCAGTGCGGCCGCCACCGTCTCGGGCTGGGTCAGGTCGCCGATAACGACCTCCGCGCCGAGCGCCCGCAGCTCAGCCGCACGCTCGTCCTCGCGGCGGACCATGAAACGCACCGGAACGTCCTGAGCACGCAACTGCTCGAAGACCGCACGGCCCACGCCGCCGGCACCGGGGATGAGAACAAGCTTGCTGGCAACCATCAGTCGATCTCCTGGAGAGTGAGGGAATTTCCGCGGGCGCCGGGGTCAGCGTCGCAGCGAAGCCGTCGGCGAGCCGTCTGGCACGACGCACTGCTCCGGGTGATCTTGTCGATCACAATAGATGTCAATAATAATCCAATTGGGAGGGAGGACTCCGTGGGCCGCCTGTCCCAGGCGCGAGCACAGGAGAACCGGCAGCGCGTCGTAGCCAACGACTCACGGATATTCCGCGAGAACGGCACCGCGGTGACCTCGCGAACCTGAAGAAGGACCGGCCTAACCCACAGCCGGATCATGGCCAGGTGGTCGATCTCCAACAGGTCGACCGGGCGGCGGTGGATCGACCGCGTGTCCGCTGGCAGTCTTCGAGGCCGGTGCACGTTGACCGCGGCGGTCAGGCGCGGATGGTCAGGGCAAGGCGGTCTTCGCGGAGTTCCACAGCACGCCGCGGTTCACGCGGTCGGGGTACAGGCGGACCATCGTCTCGTAGAGGTCGGCATAGTCGCCGGCGTTCTCCGCCGCGGCGTTGAAGTCTTCGATGTACCGGCGGGTACGCCCGATGTCGTCCGGGCTGTCCGGGTCGCCGTCGCGCTTGTGGCCGGACACCACGGCGGTCGGCTGCAGCCCTTCGAGGACGTCCAGGGCACGCAGCCACTCCTCGGCGCCGGTCCCCTTCGCCTCGCCGAGGTACAGGTGGACGTCGCCATAGACCGCGTCCCCGGCGACCACCAGTCCGATGGAGGGTACGTGCAGGGCGCTCGTGCCGTCGGTGTCGGTGTGGCCCAGCTCGATCGCGCGCAGTTCCTCGCCCTCCAGTTCGATCCGGCTGTCGGGCAGCGGCTCGGGGACCAGGTGCCGGTCGGAGATCTGGTCCGGGAAACGGGGCTGCCAGAACCCGTCGAACCAGGCGGAGTCCCACTGCGCCCCGGAGTGCACCGCCACGTCCGCCGCGGCGACCAGCCGGGCCTGCGGAAAGCGGTCGAGCAGCGCGGGCGCCCCGAAGAAGTGGTCGCCGTGCGCGTGGGTGACGAAGACCGTGGTCACGTTCTTGCCCTGCGCGGCCGCCCAGTCGGCCAGGCGGCGCGATTCGTCCACGGTCATGAGCGGATCCACAAGGACCGCGTCGCGCTCGCCGCAGATGAGAGTCGACGCCGTCGGCGACCACATCCGCCGGTCCTCGCCCGGCGGGAGATCATCGGACACCGCCGGCTTGGACGGAGCGACGTGCACGGAGTAGCCGAGTCCGGTCATGACCACTCCCGCGTTCTCGGGGCTCGCGGCGGTCGAAAACTGAACCAGGGACTCAACCGCAGCCGCCGGAACCGTTCTGAGACCCGACTTCCCGCTCCCCTCCACACTAACTGCGCCCCAGCGGGGCCACCATTCCACCCGGCGCATGTTGCAGGGATGGGTGGTTGGTGTACGGAACGCTTTCTGAGCTGGGGTGTTGTTGGTTCGTTGAGAAGCCGTTGCTCTATCGATCTTGGTGGGCGTGAGTTCGAGGTTGTCGACGCGGTCGGGTGATCTCGTGGCCGGCCAGGCATGAAAGCGGGG
>NZ_JBSFZS010000232.1:0-6214 GCF_053600395.1 Streptomyces sp. NPDC005070
GGCAAGACCAACACCTGCGAACTGGGCCAGTGGCCCTTCACCGAGGGCCCGGCCTTCGGCGCGACCCGCAATCCCTGGCATCACGGGCACACCCCGGGCGGCTCGTCCGGGGGCTCCGCGGCCGCCGTGGCCGCGGGCCTGGTGCCCGCGGCGCTGGGCTCGGACGGCGCGGGCTCCGTGCGCATCCCGGCCGCCTGGACCCATCTGGTCGGCATCAAACCGCAGCGCGGCCGGATCTCGACCTGGCCGCGCCCGGAGTCCTTCCAGGGCATCACGGTCAACGGCACGCTCGCCCGCACCGTCGCGGACGCCGCCCTGCTGCTGGACGCGGCGAGCGGCAGCCACGCGGGCGATCTGCACCGGCCGACCGCGCTGCGCGTCCACGACGCCGTGGGCCGCGATCCGGGCCGGCTGCGTATCGCGCTGTCGCTGAAACCGCCCTTCACCGCGCTGCCCGCCCGGCTCGACCCCGCCGTACGGGCGAAGGTCCTCGCGCTCGCGGAGCGGCTCGCCTCGCTCGGGCACACGGTCGAGGAGGCCGATCCCCGCTACGGGCCCATCGGGCTCACGTTCGTACCGCGCGCCACGGCGGGCATCGCCGAACATGTGCGCGCCGTACCGTTCCCCGAACTCCTCGACCGGCGTACGCACGGCGCGGCGCGCTTCGGCCGGCTGCTCGGCGGCGCTCCGCTGCGGGCGGCCCGCCGGGCCGAGGCCGGACTGCGACGGCGCGTCGGCGCGCTCTTCGACACCTACGACGTGGTGCTCGCGCCCACCACCGCCGCTCCCCCGCCGGCCATCGGCGCGATGCTCGGGCTGAGCGGGCTGCGCACCGACCGCGCCATGATCGCCGCCTGCCCGTACGCCTGGCCGTGGAACGTTCTCGGCTGGCCGGGGGTCAATGTTCCCGCGGGCTTCGTCGGCGAAGGACTTCCGGTCGGCGCTCAGTTGCTCGGACCGGCGGACAGCGAGCCGCTGCTGGTGTCGCTGGCCGCGCAGTTGGAGGCGGACCTGCGCTGGCACGAGCGGTGGCCTCCGCGCGAAGCCGTCGTGGACTCCCCGGCCGTGTAGGGGAGTTCCGGCCTTAGGCTGTGGCCATGGACGATGCCTCGATGGTCGGTTTGATGGGACGCGTCACCGGCACGGTCGGACCCGGGCTCGTCGGCGAGGTGATGGTCCGGGTGCGCGGCGGTGCCGAGCACTTCCTCGCGTATCCGGCCGCGCCGAAGGACCGTCTCGAGCGGGGCACGGTGGTGATGGTGGTGGAGTACCTGCCGCCGCGCACGGTGTACGTCTCGGCCGCGTACGAGAACTGAGCGCGCCCGCGTCGGCTCGCGGCTCCGGCCGCTCCTCCTGGAGGGCTAACTGACGTTTTCCATACGACAGTTGAGCTGCCCTCGTCCCAGGTGAGAACCGTATGCGTCAAGAACGCAACAAGGATTCGCGCACCCCTGTATTCCGCTGTCGGCGAGGAGCACACTCCCGTTCGTTCGGTGCCGAAAGGGCACCATCCAAAGGGGGCGTATGCCGATGGTTGTCGGCGTCGTGGCGGGGACGGTTGTCCTCGCACTGATCTTCATCGTTGTGGTCTTCAAGCTGATGTGGCGTGTCGCGGAGCCCAACGAAGCGTTGATCATCTCCGGTTCGAAGCATCGGACCGAAGGCCTCGAGGAAGGCATGGGATTCCGCATCGTGACGGGGCGCGGCACGCTGGTGGTCCCCGGCGTGCAGGCGGTACGGAAGATCTCGCTCGACCTCAACGAGACCGAACTGCATGTGGACTGCGTGACCACCCAGGGCATTCCGCTCAAGGTGCGGGGCGTGGTCATCTTCAAGGTGGGCGACGACTTCGTGTCGATCGCCAACGCGGGGCGTCGCTTCCTCGACCAGCAGAAGATGATGGCGGAGCGGGTGCACAACGTGTTCGCCGGCCATCTGCGGTCCATCGTCGGCGGGTTGACCGTCGAGGACATGATCCGCGACCGGGAGAAGCTGACCGGTCAGACCCGGGCCGCCTGCGGTACGGAGATGGAGAAGCTCGGCCTGATCGTCGACTCGCTGCAGATCCACGAGATCGAGGACCCGACCGGGTACATCCGGAACCTGGCCATGCCGCACGCCGCCGCCGTCCAGCGTGATGCCCGTATCGCGCAGGCCGAGGCGAACCGGCTGGCCACCGAGGCCGAGCAGAAGGCCGCGGCGCGGATGTCGGAGGCGACCCGGGACAGCGAGATCCAGCAGGCCGGTTACCAGGCCGAGCGGGACAAGGCGGCGGCGACGGCGCAGATGGCCGGTCCGCTCGCGGCGGCCGCCGCTCAGCAGGACGTCGTCGTCCAGGAGACACGGGTCGCCGAGCTCGAGGCGCACCGCCGCGAGCAGCAGCTCCAGGCGGACGTCCGCAAGCCGGCGGACGCCAAGGCGTACGAGATCCGCGCACGGGCCGAGGCCGAGCGTGACGCCCGGATCTCGGCGGCGCAGGCCAAGGCCAAGGAGACCGAGCTCGCCGCGGTCGCGGAGGCGACCCAGGTCAAGACGGCGGCCAGCGCCGAGGCCGAGGCGACCAAGGCACGCGGTGCCGCGGCCGCCCAGGCGACCCGCGCCACCGGCGAGGCCGAGGCCGCCGCCGCGCAGGCCAAGGGCCTGGCGGCAGCCGAGGCGACCCGGGCCCAGGGTCTCGCGGAGGCGGAGGCCATCCAGGCCCGCGCCGCCGCGCTGGCCGAGAACCAGGAGGCCGTGGTCGCCCAGCAACTCGCCGAGAACTGGCCGGAGATCGTCCAGGCGGGCGCGAGCGCGTTCGGCAACGTGGATCACATGGTGCTGCTCAACGGCGCCGACGGCATGTCGGACCTGTTCGCCAAGGCGCTCACGATGGGCGGCACGGGCCTCGGCCTGGCACGCCAGTTGCTCTCCTCGATGAACCCCGAGGGCACCCCGGCCAAGAGCCCGGCGGCGGAGCTCAACGGGTTCGTGCCGCCGGTGAGCGAGAAGGTGCCCGTGGAGAAGGACGAGGGGTGAGATCGGTGCGCTGAGGCGCACGGGCACGAGTGGTTCCGACCAGTAGGGCCCGGGCGTACGGGAGTTGGACGACGACTCCCGTACGCCCGTCGCCGTGTCCCCCGGCGCGCCGCACTCCACAGGGCGTGAGCCGCGCGGAAGTTGAGCCCACCCCGGAGCCGTGCTGGGCCCTCCGGCCCGGGACCCGCCCGTCGCGACCTGGCGCGCAGGCTTTACCGTGGCCCGCGTGACTGCCTTTACCGATGACACCGAAGAAGCCGTCCCCGGCCGCTACGGCCCCTCCGCCACCAGCGAGGCCGAGCCCCGCGAGGTCGGCCCCGTGAAGACCGAGTACGCCCCCGCGCACGACGGCGACCCCGATCCCGGGGAGATCGTCTGGACGTGGGTCCCCTTCGAGGAGAACGACGGCCGGGGCAAGGACCGCCCGGTGCTGGTCGTGGCCCGGGAGGCCGCGGGCACACTGCTCGCCGTCCAGCTCTCCAGCAAGGCGCACAACGGCGACCGCGAATGGGTGCCGATCGGCAGCGGACCGTGGGACCGGACCGGGCGGGACTCCTGGGTGAACGTGGACCGCGTGCTGCGGCTGCACGAGGACGGGATGCGGCGGGAGGCGTGCGCGCTGGACCGGATGCGGTTCAACTCCGTCGTCCACCGGTTGCGCGAGCGCTACGGCTGGCGCTGAGCGTCCCCTTTCCCAGCTCCCCGGCTCCCCGGTTCCCCCGCTCCCCTGTGAGGGCCGTGCGGCGAGGCGGCCACCTCGCGCCGTCCGGGGCGCCCGAGCGGCGCGGTCGCTTGGCACCGGGCGGCGGCCACGCGAGGGCGGGCGGAACGCCCGGCGGGCTCCACGCCGGGGGAGGGCTCCAAGCCCGGCGCAGGCTTCACGCCGGGCGGGGCTCGGTTGCGAACACCCGCTCGAACGCCGCGCGGGTGGTCCGGCCCGGTGTGCGGTCCAGGATGCCGAAGACCACCTGGTCGAAGTACCCGTCGAGGCGGCCCCCGGCCAGCACCCCGTGGAAGGCCCGCGCCACCTGGGCGGGGTCGTTCTGGAACACCCCGCAGCCCCAGGCCCCGAGGACCAGGCGGCGGTAGCCGTGGGCGGCGGCCGTCTCCAGGACGCGTTCGGCACGGACCGCCAGCGCGCCCGGGAGGTCAGCCGCCCGCCGCGGGGCGGTGCGCAGGACGACCCCGGCGTTCGGTGCCGCCGCGGTCAGGAAACCGGCCCGGAACGGTTCGTCGAGGAGCCTGCCGCGGTCGTCCCGGAACACCGGTACGCCGGGCGAGTGAATGACACGGTCCGTGTAGAACGCGTCACGGTGGGCGCGGTGATGATCGTAGAAACCGCGGGCCCGCAGCAGACAGGTGTACAGCGCGGAAGCCCGGCAGAGGGCCTCCTCCTGGGCCTGCGCACCGTTCAGATAACCGCCGCCGGGGTTGCGCGCCGAGGAGAAGTTCAGCACGGCGATCGGGTCCCCGCCCCCGGAGACCAGCCGACGGGCCGCCTCCAGGCTGCTCTCGCCCGTGACCTCGAACGACGTCACGACGGGCGTCACCGACGGTATCCCCACCGGCTCCGGTCCGTGCAGCACCGTCCCGGCCCGCGCCGCCTCGACCGCCACGGCGATGGACACCTCGCCCCCGGAGGGTCCGCGGTAGCCCCCGGCCGCCACGATCTCCTCGGTCTCCCGGGCGATCGCACGCAGGCGCGCGCTCATGGCGCGACCCCCGTACGCGCCACGGGCGCGGCCTGCGTGCGCTCCCCCGTCGTGCCCATGAACGCATCGTGAGTGATGCTGGTCCTGCGGCGCAACAGAGTTTCGCGGCCCCGCGAACAGTGCTTCCCGGTCCCCAAAGATTCGATTTGCACCCTTGTGCGAACCGCCGAAAGGGTCTTGGGTGGAACAGTCATTGCCGGTCCGGCCCACCAGGCCCCGGGCCGGCGGCATGGTGGAATCTCAGGAGGATCCAGACATGTCCGATTCGGTGAGTGACTGTACGGAGCGACGACGCTCCTCTGTCACCGAGGCCGAGGTGGAGGCACTGGTCCGTGGCATCTGCTTCAAGACCGGTCCGCCCCGCCTCCTCGGTGTCGAGGTGGAATGGCTCATCCACGA
This sequence comes from Streptomyces sp. NPDC005070, assembly GCF_053600395.1. NCBI lineage: Bacteria > Bacillati > Actinomycetota > Actinomycetes > Kitasatosporales > Streptomycetaceae > Streptomyces > Streptomyces sp. NPDC005070. The sequence continues at coordinate 5,127 of NZ_JBSFZS010000232.1, forward strand.
GCTGCGCGAGCCGCGGCTCCCGATACCCCCCGAACGACTCGAAGCGGCGTACGCCGCGGTGCGGACCCTGCCCCTGAATTCGGGGCTCACCGTCGAACCGGGTGGACAGCTCGAACTCAGCTCCGCCCCCGCAGCCTCCCTGATGGAGTGCGTGCGATCCGTCTCGGCCGACCTCGACGCCGTACGCGCCGCCTTGCGCGAGGCGGGCCTCGGCCTCAGCGGTTTCGGCCAGGACCCCTGGAACCCCCCGAGCCGCTACCTCCATGAGCCCAGATACGACGCCATGGAGCGGTACCTCGACCGCGCGGGTCCCGAGGGCCGCGCCATGATGTGCACGTCGGCCTCGGTCCAGGTGTGCGTGGACGCCGGATACGAGGAACCGGGCCCGCTCGGGCACGGGCGCCGCTGGTGGCTGGCCCATCAGCTCGGCGCGGTCCTGGTGGCCGCGTTCGCCCACTCGCCGATGGCCTGCGGGCGGCGCACGGGCTGGCGTTCCACCCGGCAGTCGCTCTGGGCGTCGATGGACCCCGGACGCACCGACGCGCCGCCCCTGGACGGCGATCCCCGTGCGGCCTGGGCCCGTCGTGTGCTCGACGCGCCGGTGATGTGCGTACGCGCCTCCGAGGGGCCTTGGCAGGTCCCGAAGGGCCTCAGTTTCCGGGACTGGACGCGGTCCGCCGCACCACCGGACCGGGAGGACCTCGCGTACCACATGACCACGCTGTTCCCGCCGGTACGGCCGCGCGGTCATCTGGAGCTCCGCATGATCGACGCGCAGCCGGGTGAGGACGGCTGGATCGTGCCGCTCGCGGTGACGGCGGCGCTGTTCGACGACCCGGACGCCGCCGAGGTCGCCTACCGGACCGTCAAGCCGCTCGCGGAGCGGGCCGGCCCGGCACCGGCGCCGCGCAACCCGCTGTGGCAGGACGCGGCGCGGTTCGGCCTCGCCGATCCGGAGCTGCGCGAGGCCGCGGAAATCTGTTTCGCGGCCGCGTACGAGGCGCTGCCCCGGCGTGCGGGTTCGGTCGGGGCCGGGGCTCCGGACCGTACCGGCACCGCGGGCCCCGACCGCACCGCCCGTACGGTCC
>NZ_JBSFZS010000233.1:0-6184 GCF_053600395.1 Streptomyces sp. NPDC005070
TACTCGGGTCTGGGGCCGGTGCGGCGAGTGGGGGTCCCCCCTGCTCGAAGAGCTTGGGGGAGCGTGCATGGCGTCGCCGGGCAGACGGGAATTGTTCAGACAGGCCCTAGGGGGCGACGAGCAGCACCTTTCCGATGTGGCTGCTCTCCTCCAGGACCCGGTGCGCGCCCGCCGCGTCGCTCATGGGCAGCTCACGGTCGACGACCGGACGGACATGGCCGGAGTCGATCAGCGGCCACACGTGCTCACGCACGGCCGCCACGATGGCAGCCTTCTCGCCGAGAGGCCTGGCACGCAGCGAGGTCGCGCTGATCGCGGCACGCTTGTTCAGGAGAGTGGCGATGTTCAGCTCCGCCGTGATGCCGCCCTGCATGCCGATGACGGCGAGCCGTCCGTTGACGGCGAGGGCGCGCACGTTCCGGTCGAGGTACTTGGCTCCCATGTTGTCGAGGATGACGTCGGCACCCGCCCCTTCGGTGGCGCGCTCGATCTCCTCGACGAAGTCCTGCTCGCGGTAGTTGATCAGGATGTCAGCGCCCAGCTCCGCGCAGAAGTCGAGCTTCTCCTTGGTGCCCGCCGTGACCGCGACCTTCGCGCCCACGGCCTTCGCGAGCTGGATCGCCATGGTGCCGATGCCGCTGGAGCCGCCGTGCACGAGCAGGGTCTCGCCGGGGCGCAGGTGGGCGACCATGAAGACGTTCGACCACACGGTGCACGTCACCTCGGGCAGCGCCGCCGCCTGCAGGACATCCAGCCCCGCGGGCACGGGCAGCAACTGCCCGGCCGGGACGGCGACCTTCTGGGCGTATCCGCCGCCCGAGAGCAGCGCGCACACCTCGTCGCCGACCGACCAGCCGATGACGCCCGGTCCGACCTCGGCGATGCGCCCCGAGCATTCGAGTCCGGGGTAGGGGGAGGCGCCGGGCGGTGGGTTGTACAGGCCCTGCCGTTGCAGCAGATCGGCGCGGTTGACGGCGCTGGCCACCACCTCGATCAGCACGTCGCCCTCGGCCGGCACAGGATCGGGAACCTCGTCCCACACCAGCGCCTCGGGCCCACCAGGTTCAGGAATCGTGATCGCGTACATGAGAGCGACGCTACTCCTGAGAGGTTGCCTACTCCTGAGAGGCGTCGCCTACTCCTGCGGCAGGGGCCGAATGTCCGGCGCGGTCCAGGTGCTGCGCGTGACCCGGGCGATCGTGATCAGCCGGTCCGTCAACTGCAGTGTGCCGACGTCAGGATCGTCGTATCCGAGCACGCGATGTCCTCGTACGACGCTGACCACCAGATCGGTGGTCTCCCGGGGGCCCAGGCCCACTTCGGCCTTCGTGACGGGCCGCTCCACGATGTCGAGCCCGCTGCCCTGATGGATCAGGTCCTCCATCACCATGCCCGCCGCGGGGCTGAGCACGGAAAGTCCGAGGAGCCGGCCGGCCGCGCTGGCGCTGGTGATGACCGCGTCGGCGCCGGACTGCCGGAGCAGCGGCGCGTTCTCCTCCTCACGGACGGCGGCCACGATCTTCGCCCCGCGATTGAGCTGCCGCGCCGTCAGGGTGACCAGGACCGCGGTGTCGTCCCGCTGGGTGGCGATGATGATCTGGCGCGCCTTGTGGACCTCGGCGCGCAGCAGCACATCGCTGCGGGTGGCGTCCCCGATCACTCCCGCGTACCCGTCGGCCGTCGCCGCCTCGACCACTCTCGGGCTCGGGTCGACGACCACGACCTGTTCCTTCTTGAGCCCGGTCGAGCAGACGGTCTCGACGGCCGACCGTCCCTTGGTCCCGAAGCCGACAACGACGGTGTGCTCCCTCAAGGCCGCCCTCCAGCGGTTCAGTCGCCACTCCTCCCGGGTGCGTTCCGTGAGGACCTCCAGCGTGGTGCCGACCAGGATGATCAGGAACAGCACCCGCAGGGGCGTGATGACCAGGATGTTGATGAGCCGGGCGACGTCACTGGTCGGGGTGATGTCGCCGTATCCGGTGGTGGAAAGGGTGACCGTCGCGTAGTAGAAGGCGTCCAGCAGGTCGACCGTGCCGTCGGAGTTGTCGGTGTAGCCGTCGCGGTCGACCCAGACGATGAGCGCGGTGGCCACGAGCAGCAGCAGCGCCATCGACAGCCGCTTCGCCACCTGCCGAAAAGGGCTCTGCACCACCTTCTGCGGCAGTTTCACCTGGTAGGTCACGAGGCGTTCGTCCGCCTGGCGGGCGATCGCGTCGTCGCCCGGAAGTTTCACGTGAAACACTCCCCGCTCGGATTCATACCTCTCACGCCCCCGGCCCGGTCAGCCGAAGCACGCGTCGATCCCCGCGACGGCCCAGGGCAGATCGATGAGTTCCAGCTCCTGCCCGGCTCGCGCACCGCCCGGCGGCACGACCGCGAGCGCGTCGGCGGCGGCGATACCGCGCAGCATCGCCGGGCCGTTGTAGTGCAGCGGCGCGGCCCGCTCACCGCGCAGCGAGACGGGGATGAGCCGGGTGTCGTACGGATGCCCCTGCACGGCTTCCCCGAGCGGCAGCGTGTACGGCTCCGGGGCCGTGCGTCCGGCCAGCGTGCGCAGCAGCGGCTCAGCGAGCGTGAGCAGGCCGGAGACGGCGGCGAGAGGGTTGCCGGGCAGGCCGACGAGGTGCTGGTTCTCCTGGGTGCGGGCCAGCAGCATCGGGTGTCCCGGCCGCACCTTGACGCTGTCCACCAGCAGTTCGGCGCCGATCCGGCGCAGGGTGGGGTGGACATGGTCGACGGGGCCGCCGGCCGTACCGCCGGTGGTGACGATCAGATCGGCCCGGGAGCCGGTGATCGCCTTGTGCAGCGCCTTGGCGTCGTCGCCGAGCCGGCGCACCGCGACGACCTCGGCGCCCAGCGCCCGCAGCCACGGCGGCAGCATCGGACCGAGCGCGTCCCGGATGAGCCCTTCCCGGGGCAGTCCCTCGGTGAGCAACTCGTCACCGAGTACGAGAACTTCGGCGCGCGGCCGGGGGACGACGGCGAGCGTGTCGTAGCCGGCGGCCGCCGCGAGGCCCAGCACGGCGGGGGTGACCAGGGATCCGAGCGGCAGCAGTTGGTCGCCGTTGCGGCACTCCTGGCCGCGGGGGCGGATGTCCTGCCCGTGCGCGAGCGCCAGGACACCCCGGGAACGGGCGGGTGACGGCTCCTGCGCGACGCTCGCGTGGAGCCGGCCCTTGCCGTCGAGACGGCCGTGTTCGCTGCGCAGGACGGCCGTGGCGTCCCTCGGGACCCGTGCCCCGGTGGCGATCCGGACCGCCTCGCCGTCGCCGAGCCGCTCCGGTTCCGCGTGCCCGGCGAGGACGCCGTCCTCCCGCACCTCCCAGGGGCCGGGTCCGGCGACCGCCCAGCCGTCCATGGCGGAGGTGTCGAAGGAGGGGAGGTCGGTGAGCGCCGTCAGGGGTGCGGCGAGGACGAGGCCGAGGGAGGCCTCCAGGGTGACCGAAACGGGGGTGCGGCGGGCCAGGGAACGGGCGGCCCGCTCGGCGACGGCCCGGGCTTCCGGCCACGGGGTGGACCGGTGCCGGGTGTGCTTGCCCTCGCCGCCGGCCTGTGCGCCGGGCGACGGGGCCGCCGCCGGGTCGCTTCCCTGGGGGCCCGGGACGGCGCGCTCCGCCCGTCCGGACTCGCCGGACGGGCGGGCGCCCGTGCCCTTGACCAGGGCGAGCGCCTCCTCGACGTCGAAGTCCTCGGTGTCCTGGCCGTCCCGGCTGTCCTGGCTGTCCCGGGTGGAGCGGGCGGCGGTCATCCGGCGTCCGGCTCGGTGGCGGTCGTATCGGTCGTGGCGCCGGGCGACGCGGCGTCCGGCGCCGCTTCGGACGCGGCCTCGTCGGCCCAGCGGAGCGCGAGCGCGGCGGCTTTGCGGGAGGCTTCGGCGACCGCCTCCGGGCCTCCGCCGGCCCGCGCGGCCGCGTATCCGACGAGGAACGTGGTCAGTGGCGCGGCCGGCCTGGCGACGCCGTGCGCGGCGTCACGGGCCAGGTCGAGCAGCACACCGGTGTCGACGTCCAGGTCGATGCCCAGTTCGTCCTTGACTGCGGAAATCCATTCATCCAGCACGTGCCCATGCTCCCTGATGCGTGCCCGAGCGGCGGCGATGTCGTCCCAGGTGTCGCAGTCGAAGGACGCGACGGGATCGGCGATGCGAGTGAGGTCGAGTGCGGCGACGAGCCGCCGCAGCGGCAGCCCGGCGAGGCTCCCGTGCGCGGCGGCGAGCACACCCAGCTCGCGACGCAGCGCGTCGGCGCGGTAGGCGGCCACGAGGGGCTGATCCCGCCCCTCGGGATCGACGAGAAGAACCCCGTCGAAGCGGGCACCGGGGCCGTCGGCGCGGGCACCATGCCCGTCGTGACGGATGCCGGGTTCCTCGGCGCGGGTGCCGGGGCCCTGGCCAGGGGTGCCGGGTCCGTCGAAGCGAGTGCCACGCCCGATGTCGGGGACCCCGGGCACCTCCGGACGGGATCCGGGCCGCTCCGGACGGGCGTCCGCCGCCTCGTCACGGGGGCCTGGTCCCTCCGCGTGGGTGCCGGGCCCGGTGTGGGTCGGGTCGGGGGCTTCGGGGAGGGACGAGGGCTCGGGTGGGCCGGCGGCGCGGAGGGTGTCCAGCAGGCGCCGGACCGTCTTCTCCTCCAGGAACGGAAGATCGGCCGAGAGCACGAGGACGTACGGCGCCGCGGTGTGCCGCAGCCCGGCGTCCAGCGCGGCGAGCGGTCCCCCACCGGGCGGGTCCTCACGGGCCCACTCCACCGGGCGGGCCGTGGGCCTGGGCCCGGCCACGACCACCGTGCGGGTGGCATCGGCACAGGCGGCCAGCACCCGGTCCAGCAGCGTCCGGCCGCCCACCCGCACGCCGGGCTTGTCCTGGCCGCCGAGCCGCCGGGCGGCACCGCCCGCGAGCACGACGGCGTCGTACCCGCCATCGGCGCCGCGGGTGCCCTGTCGGTCGCGCCTGCCCGGCCGTCCGGTCGCGCCCTCGGGCTCGTACGCGGTCATGCCCCCGAGTATGGGCGCCCGGGGAAGCGGTGCCACCCCCGGGGCACGGCACGGGTCCGGGGGTGACCGGACCCCGCGCCTACAGAGTCCGCAGCAGCACCGCCGGCTGTTCGACGCAGTCCGCCACATACCGCAGGAAGCCGCCCGCCGTACCGCCGTCGCAGACACGGTGGTCGAAGGAGAGGGAGAGCTGGACGACCTGACGCACCGCCACCTCACCTTCGTGCACCCACGGCCTGGGGATGATGCGGCCGACGCCGAGCATGGCCGCCTCGGGGTGGTTGATGATCGGCGTCGAGCCGTCGACACCGAACACGCCGTAGTTGTTGAGCGTGAACGTGCCGCCCGTGAGGTCCGCCGGCGTCAGCTTCCCGGTCCGGGCCACCTCGGTCAGCCGGCCGAACTCCGCGGTCAGACCCTCGGCGTCCCGTGCGTGCGCGTCCCGCACGACGGGGACGACGAGCCCGCGCTCGGTCTGGGCCGCGAAGCCCAGATGCACCTGGTCGAGCCGGACGATCTCGCGGGCGTCCATGTCGACCGTCGAGTTCAGCTCCGGGAAACGGGCCAGTGCCGCGGTGCAGATCCGGGCCAGCAGTGCCAGCAGGGAGATCTTCGGGCCACCGGCCGCGTTCATCGCCCTGCGTGCCTGCATGAGCTCCGTCGCGTCGGCGTCCACCCAGCAGGTCGCGTCCGGGATCTCGCGCCGGCTGCGCGAGAGCTTGTCGGCGACGGCACCGCGCACACCCTTGAGGGGGACACGGACGCCCGCCGGAGTCGCGCCCCGGGAGACGCCGGACGCGCCGGGCACCACCGACGCGATGTCCGCGTACGTGGTCACCTGATCGGCCGGCGCGTCGAACGCGGGCGCCGCGACGGACACGCCGAATCCGGCGGGCACGTTCGACCGCGGCCGACCGGTCGCCGCCGCGCGCAGCGCGTACTCGACGTCGGCGCGCAGGATGAGTCCCTCGGGGCCGGAGCCCTCCAGCTCCCGCAGGTCCACCCCGTTCTCCCGGGCGAGCCGGCGCACGAGCGGCGAGATCACCGGCACGGGGCCGTCGCCCCGCGACGGCGCCACGCCGTTGCGGGCGGCCCGCGGTGTGCCTGCCTCGGCCGGCGGCACGGCACCGACGGGTTCGGGGCGGCCAGAACTTCACCGATCTGACGGCCTCGAAGGCGTACACGTTCGACA
>NZ_JBSFZS010000234.1:0-6177 GCF_053600395.1 Streptomyces sp. NPDC005070
CTCTCCCTCCCGCGCCGCCCCCGCGGGCGCCCCCCCACCGCCCGGCCCCCGCCCCCCCCGGCGGGCCACGCCCCCGCCGCGGGGGCCGGGGAGGCGACAAGTGCCTCGCTCACGGCGCTACTTCACCGCGACCTGGGAGATGTCCAGAACGCCGGTCCAGTCGCTGATCACGATGTTCTTGACGCCCTCGCCGTACAGGCGCTTGTAGACGGGGTGGAACAGCGGCACGGTCAGCGACTGCGCGCCGATCTTCTTGTCCAGTGCACCCCAGCGCTTGGCGGCCTCGTCGAGATCGGTCAACTTGTTGATCGCGTCGATCTCGTCATTGACCGACGTGTCGTCGAGGAAGCCGGAGTTGAAGTTGGCTCCGTCCTTCACGATCTGCCGGCCGTCGAAGATCGGGGCCAGGAAGGGGCCGCCGGAGGGCCAGTCGGCACCCCAGTGGGCGAGGAAGAGGCCCGGCTCGTCCTTCGCGCTGTGGATCTTGTCGCTGTAGTCGTTCTCCTCGAGACCCTGGAGCTTGACCGTGATGCCGGCCTTCTTGAGCGCGTCCTGGATCGCGGTCGCTATCTCGGGGCTGGTCTCGAAGTCCTTGCTGTTGGAATGCGTGAGCGTGATGCTCAGACCGTTCTTGTAACCGGCCTGCGCCAGCAGTTCCTTGGCCTTGGCCGCGTTGCCGGAGGCGCCCGCCGGGAAGAGGTCGTAGGGCGTGTAGCCGAAGGACTTCTGGTTCGGCAGGTACGTCGTCGCCGGCTCGGCGAGGGACGAGCCGCCCGCCGCGTTGATCACCGAGGTGCGGTCGATGGCGTACGAGATCGCCTGGCGCACCTTCGGGTTGTCGAACGGCTTCACCTTCGGGTTGAAGGCGAGGTAGTTCGTGTAGCCGAAGTGCCCGGTGCCGACGCGCGAGGCCAGCTCCTTGTCCCCGGTCACCTTGGCGAGCTCGGCCGGGCCGAGGTTGGTGTCCGTGGTGACGGCGGTGGCGTCGGCGCCCTGGGAGGAGGACAGCCGCTGGTTGATCACGGAGGAGTCCAGGCCGGACCGTACGTCGATCTTGTCCGCGTATGCCTTGCGCTCGGCGTCGGTCGACGCGGACCAGTACGTGTTGCGCTCCAGGGTGAGCCGCTCGCCGTCGTTCTCGTTCTTGACGACCTTGTACGGCCCCGAGGAGACCGGGTGCTCCTCGTACTTCGTGCCGGTGTCCTTGGCCTTGGGGACGGGCGTGAACTGCGTCTGCGTGGCCAGGTAGGGGAACTCGCCCTCGGGCTTGTTCAGGTGGAAGACGATGGTCAGCGCGTCCGGCGTCTCGATCGAGTCGAGGCCCTTCTTGTCCTTGTAGGGACCCTGGTAGTCGGCGCCGCCGATCAGCCAGTCCCTGAGGTAGGGCGCGCCGCCGGAGAGTTCCGCGGCGAAGGAGCGCTCGATGCCGTACTTGATGTCGGCGGAGGTGATCGGCGTGCCGTCCTCGTACTTGAGGCCCTTCTTCAGGGTGTACGTCCACACGGTCGCGTTCTCGCTCGCGCGGCCGGTGTCGGTGGCGAGGTCGGGCACGACCTCGGCGCCGGCGGCCCCGTTCTCACGGTTGCGGGTGGTGAGCGTGCGGAAGACGAGCGAGGGCACGTTGCCGCCGCCGGAGGTGTAGAGCCGCGCGGGGTCGAAGTCCGACTGCGGATTGGAGTTCAGGACGGTGAGCGTGCCGCCCTTGTGGGGCTTTGAGTCGCCGCCGGAGCTCTTGGCATCGTTGTCCTTCGGCCCGCAGGCGGCGGCGCCCGCTGCCACGATCAGGCTGACGGATGCCGCGGCCACGCGGCGCGCTGTGACGGACGGTTGACGCATCGGAAGACGACCTCTCGGATGACTCGAATACTGAGACGGAATGACACGGAGTGAGACGGCAGAGCGCAGAGCTCGCCCAGGGCGTCAGGCGTCGGAGTCCGACCGGACCGAAAGGGGCACGGGCGCGCGGAACCGCGGAGGTTCAGGGGCGCACGGAAACAAGACGGGAAGGAAAGCGACGCACTCGCCGGGGGCGGGCGTCAGCAACAGTGGATGTCGGCCACGCAGAGCGCGGTCACGCCGATGAGCGCCAGCTCGATGGCGGCGCGAACGGAGGCGTGACGGGAGGACATGCGGAAAATATGAACGATCTTTTTCCGCATGTCAAAGCGATGCGTGCGCTTTCCGTCAACTCCCGGGATAGGGCCATGGGTTGGGTCGGCAGTGAATTCCGTCGTGGTCCAGGAACTTGGTCTGCTGCTGCATGACCGGGGCGAGATCGCCGTCCTTCTCGCAGGTGACGTGGCCGTATCCGAGCCGGTGGCCGACCTCGTGGTTGATCAGCATCTGCCGGTAGGCGTGAATCTCGTCACCGAAACCGTAGGTCTTGGAGCCCTGGGCCCAGCGGTACGCGTTGATCATGACGCGCTCGGTGGACGCCGAGTCGCACGACACGTTGTCCTCCGTCGTGTCGAGCCCCGACTTGGCGCACCACTCGGCGGTGGTGCCGGGACTCGCCAGCGTGATGACGAAGTCCGGTTCGCCGGAATCGACCCGCTCGAAGGTCCGGGCGCCGCCGTGCGCCCAGCTCCGTTTGTCGTTCAGGGTCTTCTGCACGGCGTCGGCGAAGAGCGCGCCGTCGAGATCGAGACCCTGCTCGATGTCGACGCGGTAGGTGTATTTGTGTCCCTTGCCGGGCGCCTTGGCTACTCCGGGCACCGCGTCGAACTTCCCCGACGCCTTGAGCTTCGCCCCGAGCGGGTACGTCCTGGCCATCTGCTGGGCGTACGTCAGGGGCGCCGCGGCCACCTGCGGCTGCCCCGACTGGGTCGGCCGGTCGTCGCCGCGCGAGGTGGAGTCCTGGGTCGTCCGGCCGCCGCTCTCGGCGGTCTGCGCCCGCGCGTCGGCGTCGTGCCCTCCCGTGGCCATCTGCCCGGCCACGACGACGGCCAGCACGGTGGTGACGGCTGCCGCCGCGATCCCGGTGAACGCCCATCCCTTGCGGGCCTTGCCCTCGTCCTGGTCGCCGGTCTCCGGCAGCGGGCGGTCACCGGTGCCGGTGGACCGGGTGTTCCGGTCGGCAGAGCCGTCGCGCCCGGCACGGGAGCCGGCCCTCCGCCCCGCCGCGCCGTCGTCCGGCCCCGCGTCGAGGTCGAACGCGTCGACGTACGCCTGCCGGGGTCCGGCCACGGCCTGCTGACGCTGCCGGGGCACCCGCGCCCCTGCGGGCGCGCCCCGAGAAGCCCCGCCGGCCCCGGACTCCCCCCAGCCGCCGCCCTGTTCACGCTGCTCGGGATGCCCGCCCCGGACCTGGGGCATTCCATGGGCGGGGGTCCCGTCGGGAAGGCGCGGGCTTCCGTGGGCCGGGGTGCCGTCAGGAAGACGCGGGGTTCCGTGGGCGGGGGTGCCGTCGAAGGAACGCGGCACTCCACGCGCCGGGGTGCCCTCCTGGAAGCGGGGAACGCTTGGGGCGGGGGTCCCGTCGGCGTAGCGCGGTACCCCACGTGCGGGAGTGCCGTCCGCCACCCGCGGGAAACCGTGCGCCGGAGTCCCGTCGGGAAGGCGTGGTGCGCTCTGCTGCGGGGGGCCGCTCGCGGGCGCGTAGGGGCCCAGGGATCCGGGTGGGCGTGTCGTCGCGCGGCGGGCGGCGTCCGGGCCCGGTGCCGGCGCGGGTGCCGCCTCCTCCGCCGGAACCGCTCGCGTCCGCGGGGTGTCCGTCTTGCCGGCCCGCCCCCGACGACTGTGTCGTCCCACTTCCCGCCTCAGCTCTCCACGCCGACTGCCACCGAAGAGGTCAACTCCCCCAGGTCCGCCAGGAGTTCACGGAAGGCGGTGGCGACCGTCCCCGGATACTCCATCATGGCGACGTGCCCCGCCTCCGGCAGGGACAGCAGCCGGGAGTCGCGGAACGCACGGGCCGCGCGCTGGGCCATACGGTAGCCGACAAGTTGGTCCCGGCCGCCGTAGACCAGGAGCGTCGGGGCGAGCACCCGTTCGGCCTGACGCCACAATCCGTGCTGCCCGCCGAGCGTGTAGGCGTTCACGACACCACGCGCGGAGCGTGCCATGGCGTCCCAGAAGTAGGGCAGGGCGAGCCGCCGTTCCATCTCCTCGACCGCGTGGCGGAAACCCTCCGGAGTGACGATGCCGGGATCGCCGTAACAGAGGGCCAGCACCCCCCGTACGCGCTGCTCAGCGCTCCATTCCTTGGTGAGCTTCGTGAACAGTCCCGCCACCCCGGGCACCGCGAGCAGCGCGGTCGGCCAGGCAGTGCGCTGGGCCCGGATCTCGGGCAGCGCGGGAGACACCAGCGTGAGCGTCCGGACGAGATCCGGCCGCACGGCCGCGACGCGCGTCGTGACGGCTCCACCGAGGGAATTGCCGAAAAGATGTACTGGCCCGCGTCCGGACGCGTCGAGATGGCGGATGACCGCGCGCGCGTGTCCGGTGACCGAGTAGTCGCCGTCGTCCGGCGGCGGCGAGTCGCCGAAGCCCGGCAGATCGAGGGCCTCGCTCTCCACGAGCCCGTCGAGCTCGGACATCAGCGCCGACCAGTTCTGCGAGGAGCCGCCCAGACCGTGCACGTACAGCGCGGGCGGGAGTCCCGCACGGACCGGCGGCCTCGACCGGATCGTCAGGGTGATGCCGGGCAGCCCGACCGATCGCAGTCTCTCCCCATCCGCGACCCTGACGGCGCCGACCCGCGGCGTGACACTCGCGGCCGGCGCGGAAGGAAGTTCGGTCGAAGACATGCCGCAATGTTACGAGACGATCACGCCGGGGCTCATGTGTTCGCCGTCACAGATCGCGGGCGGATCGCATAGCGTCCGGATCGCGTGTCTCCTAGGCTTCGAACGAGGGCACTCGTCCGGCATACAGGAGCGCACTCGTACCGTTCGGGATGAGGAACCATGACAGTCGACCCGACAGACCCCGGAACGTTCGACGACCAGTTCCGGGAGATTCCCGACGCGGAGGCCCCCGAGGCCGACGCCGCAGAGCAGTCCGCCGAGCTGGACCCCGCGGACGACGTCGACCCGGAACCCTCGGGCGACCGCCTCAACGCCGACGACGCGGATCTGGCCGAGCAGGCCCGGGTCGTCCGTCTGAACGAGGACGACTACAGGTGACCCGTCGTCCGCGCGCGGAACGACCCCCTCTGCGAGCCGGTATCCACAGGTGACCCGAAGGCGCTGATCAGGGCCGCCGAGGCGCCCGGGTGCCCAGCTCGTCCCCTTCGGCACACTGTGCGCCGTCCCGCTCGGGGTCCGGTCCGTGAAATTCTGCGCTCGCACCGCACACAGCAGGGTTACCGAAAAGTACGATGGCGGCGCGGCGCACACCGCACATGGACAACATTGGGAGGCGGCGTGACAGCCATCGAGCAGACAGAGGCAGCACGCCCGCGGGGCACTCGCCTGCCGCGCCGTGCCCGGCGCAACCAGCTCCTCGGCGCCGCCCAGGAAGTTTTCGTTGCGCAGGGATATCACTCGGCCGCCATGGACGACATCGCCGAGCGCGCGGGCGTCAGCAAGCCGGTTCTCTACCAGCACTTCCCGGGCAAGCTCGATCTGTACCTCGCCCTGCTCGACCAGCACTGCGAGTCGCTGCTCCTGGCGGTACGGGCGGCTCTCGCGTCGACCACGGACAACAAGCTGCGCGTCCGCGCGACGATGGACGCCTACTTCGCGTACGTGGAGGACGACGGCGGCGCGTTCCGGCTGGTCTTCGAGTCCGACCTGACCAACGAGCCGGCGGTGCGCGAGCGCGTCGACAAGGTGACGCACGAGTGCGCCGAGGCGATCTGTGACGTGATCGCCGAGGACACGGGTCTCTCGCGCGCGGAGTCGATGCTCCTGGCCTCGGGCCTCGGCGGTCTGGCCCAGGTGGTGGCCCGTTCCTGGCTGCACAGCGACCGCAGCGTCGCCCGCGACCAGGCGGTCCAGCTTCTGACCTCGCTCGCCTGGCGGGGCATCGCGGGATTCCCGCTGCACGGCACCGACCACCACTGATCCGCCGGGCCGGCGCACCGCCGGTCCATCGGATCACCGGATCACCGACGCGGAGGAAGCGGCCGGGGGCGCGCCCCCCGGCGGGGGGGTGGTGGGCGCGGGGGTGTGGGGCGGGGGGTTCCCGGGGGGGGGGGGGGGGCCCCCCCCCGCGCGTCATTTTTTTTGGGTT
>NZ_JBSFZS010000235.1:0-6163 GCF_053600395.1 Streptomyces sp. NPDC005070
GGGGGCGGGTTGTCCTGTCACTCCTCCACAATAACGAACATGTTCGTTGCGAACAAGTACGTCACGAACATGTTCGTCGATGCATGGCGCCGGCCCGGGTGGCGATGACACGCAGAACGGGTGAGTACCCGTACTCATGCCGGAGCCCCGGTGCTCCTCCACGATGGGGCCACCTGGACGAAGGAGCCCGCCATGCCCGGATCAGCCCTCGCACCGACCGGCCCGCATCCCGCCTTCCCCGAGCGCGCCGCGCGCCACGCCCTCCCCGCCGCGCTCCTCGCGGTGGTGGTGACGGGCATGGCGCTGTCTGCATGGCATGCGCACGACGGGATGACCTGGCTGCTGGAGACCGTGTGGGTGCTCGTGGGGCTGCCGCTGGTGGTGCTCGGCCGGCGACGGTTCCCGCTGACGAACCTGCTGTACTGCCTGCTCGCCGCACATGCGCTGGTGCTCGCGGTGGGCGGGCACTACACGTACGCGCAGGTGCCGTTGGGCGACTGGGTGCGCGACACGTTCGGGCTCGACCGCAATCCGTACGACCGGTTCGGGCATCTCATGCAGGGCTTCGTGCCGGCCGTCCTGGTGCGGGAGCTGCTCAGCAGGACGTCACCGCTGCGCGGCAGCCGGTGGCTGGCACCGCTGACGGTGTGCGCGTGCCTCGCCTTCAGCGCCCTCTTCGAGATGTTCGAGTGGGCGGCCGCGGTGATCGGCGGCCACGGCGCGGACGCCTTCCTGGCGACGCAGGGGGACGTGTGGGACACCCGGTGGGACATGTTCTGCGCCCTGATCGGCGCGACCGTCTCGGTGCTGGTGCTCAGCCGCGCGCACGACCGGCAACTCGACGCGCTCGCGACCGGCCGGACGCCCAAGGGCTGAGCGTCGCCCGCGGCACAGAGCTGACGCGGGCCCCGGCGGCACGGGGTCCAGGACGCCTGGTGCGTGCCGCCGGAGCCCGCTCCGCCGTCACCAGCGGTTCTCCACCTGGTCCTTGATCCGCCGGTCGTAGAGCTCGCCGATGGCGTCCAGCGTGGTCCGGGACAGCTCCGGCAGCTTCGCGGCCCGCGCGTTGGCGTGGGCCTGTTCGGGTGAGCGGGCTCCCGGGATGACCGTGGTCACGCCGGGCTGCGCGACGATCCACCGCAGGGCGAGCTGGGCCGGCGTGTACCCCTCGGGGGCGAGGGCGGAGAACTCGGCCGCCGCCTCCACTCCCGTCGCGAAGTCGACCCCGGAGAAGGTCTCGCCCTGGTCGAAGGCCTCGCCGTGACGGTTGTACGTCCGGTGGTCGTCGGCGGCGAAGACCGTGTCCTTGGTGTACTTGCCGGAGAGCAGCCCGGAGGCGAGCGGGACCCGCGCGATGATGCCGACACCCGCCGCCCTGGCCGCCGGCAGGACCTCGCGCAGGGGCTTCATGCGGAAGGGGTTGAGGATGATCTGGACGCTCGCCACGTTCGGGCGGCCGATGGCGGCCAGCGCCTCCTCGCACGTCTCGACGCTCACGCCGTACGCCGCGATCCGCTCCTCCTCGACCAGCGTGTCGAGGGCGTCGTACACCGCGTCCGAGGAGTACACGGGCGTCGGCGGGCAGTGGAGCTGCACCAGGTCGAGCCGGTCGACGCCGAGGTTGCGGCGGGAACGGTCGTTCCAGGCACGGAAGTTGTCGAGGACGTAGTTCTCCGGGATCTGGTCGACGCGGCGGCCCATCTTGGTGGCGACCATGACGTGCAGGTCCGGCCGGCCGCGCAGGAACGTGGCGATGGTCTCCTCGCTCCGCCCGTCACCGTACACATCGGCGGTGTCGAAGAAGGTCACCCCCGTCTCCGCCGCCGTCTCCAGCACGGCCAAGCCGTCCTTCTCACTCACCTCGCCCCAGTCGGCCCCCAGTTGCCAGGTGCCGAGACCGATGACGGAAGCATGCTGGCCAGACCTGTCGAATGCGCGCTCGTCCATGGCGTCAGTCTGTCACTTCCCCCGGCGGGACCGGACGTGACCGCTCCGCGCGTCCGCGCGGGCCGGTGCGGCCCTCACCCGCCGGCCGGCCGCGTCTCGCGCCGGCCGACCCTGCGCCAGACGGCGCGCTGCCCGCGGAGCGTGAGCGCGCCCACCACGATCAACACGGCGACATTGATGAGAAGTTGGATGATCGCTCCGCGCGCCTCGGCCCAGCTGCCGAAGGCGGCGGAGACGCTGAGAGCGGCCGCGGCGGGGATGGTGGTGACGGAGATGAAGACACCCAGCAGGGCGCTCGTCCTGGCCTCGGACAGGGAGACGACACCCACGATCCCGGCCAGCGTGGCGACCGCCACCGAGAAGAAGTCGGGCGTGGAGATGAGGTGGGAGACGGGGCGTACGCCGAGCTCGAACGCCCGTGACTGCAGGTCGAAGCCGCGGATGAGCAGGCCGAAGAGGAACGTGAAGGCGATGGCCAGCGCGAACCCGAGCGTCAGGGCGGTCAGCCCCTCGCGGACGCGCCGCCCCGAGCGCCGGTCGATGCCCAGCGCGACGCTGACGATGGCGCCGTACTCGGGCCCGACGACCATCGCCGCGACGATGAGGATCTGCGAGTTGGTGACGATGCCCACCGCGCCGATGAGCCCGGCGACCACCATGTAGAGGTAGAAGCTCGGCGCGTACGTGCCCTGGGCGCGGATGCGGGCCTCCACCTCCTCCCAGACCGGCGCCCGGGACAGCGGTCCGGGCCGGCCGGCACCGGCCGTCAGGGCGTGTCCGGTGATCGCCATGTCGACGGGTTCGACGACGATGGAGCCCACCTCGTCCAGACGCAGCGCCCGCAGACCGCGCAGCACGTCGTTCGCCCCTCCGGTCAGCACGTCGCAGGAGAGGGCGTCGCCGTCCGGTTTCCGCGCGATGCCCGGCTGCACCACGAGGTTGACGACACGGGGGTCCGCCGCGAGCAGGGAAGCCACGGCGTCGGTCAGCCGGGCGGGACTCACCATGCGCACGTGGATCAGGTCCATGCGGGTACCTCCCGGGACACCGGCGCGCGCCTCCTCGGTGGGGAACGGTCCCCTCCAGTAACTCCGGCGGCCCGGCGTTCGGCAATCCGGCCGCGCGGGCGCGTCACCGTCCGCGCCGCGGCTCCCCCACGGGCGGACAAGCGCGCACGACCGGCATGCCGGATAGTGAAGATGCCCGGATCCTCGAGATTGGATCACCATGGACCGCTACCCGCCCATCGCCGACCACGGTCTGGTGGGGGACCTCCAGTGCTCCGCTCTGGTCTCGGCCAAGGGCGTCGTGGACTGGTTCGCCGCCCCGCGCTTCGACTCCCCCAGCGTCTTCGCCGCCCTGCTCGACCACGACCGCGGCGGCTTCTTCCGGCTGGCGCCCTCCCGCCCGGAAGGCACCTGGAAGCAGCTCTACTACCCGGACACGGCGATCCTGGTGACCCGGTTCATGTCACCCGACGGAGTGGGCGAGGTCCTCGACTGGATGCCCCCCGACCGGTCCGGGACCGCCTCCGCCCGGCACCGTCTCGTGCGCACCGCGCGGACGGTGCGGGGAACGATGGAGTACGCCCTGGAGTGCCGCCCGCGCTTCGACTACGGGCGGGCCGGTCACGAACTCTCCGTCGGTCCCGACGGCGCCGCGTTCCGCGCCCCGGGGATGAGCGCGTTCCTGCAGACCACCTTCCCTCTGGAGCGGGACGGCCAGGACGTCCGCAGCACGGTCACCCTGAAGGCCGGCGAGACGGCGGTGGCCGTGTTCACCGTGGACGGTCCGGACGCCGCCGCACCGCCGCCGCCCACCGTGCCGGGGACCGAGGAGAACATGGCGGAGACCGTCGCGTTCTGGCAGAACTGGGTGCGCAACTCCCGGTACCGGGGCCGCTGGCCCGACATGGTGCACCGCTCCGCCATCACCCTCAAGCTCCTGACCTACGCGCCCACCGGCGCCCCGGTCGCCGCGGCCACCATGGGACTGCCGGAACAGATCGGCGGCGAACGCAACTGGGACTACCGCTACACCTGGGTACGGGACGGATCCCTGTCGCTGCGCGCCCTGCTCGACCTCGGGTTCGCCGAGGAGGCGATGGCGTTCACCCACTGGCTGCGCGAACGGCTGCTGGAGGGCCTGGAGCAGGAGGGCGAGGCGCTCCAGATCATGTACCGGGTGGACGGCACGCCGCTGCTGGGCGAGGAGGTGCTGGACCACTTCGAGGGCTACCGCCGCTCCTTCCCCGTACGGGTCGGCAACGCCGCCGCCGACCAGCTCCAGCTCGACATCTACGGCGAGGCCTTCTACGGCCTCTCGGAGGGCCTCGAGATCGGCGTCCAGGCCGACTACGCGGGCTGGAAGGCCGTCTGCCGCACCCTGGACTGGCTCGCCGACAACTGGGACCGCCCCGACGAGGGCATCTGGGAGACCCGCGGCGGGCGCAAGGACTTCACGTACAGCCGGGTGATGTGCTGGGCCGCGTTCAACAGCGGTCTGCGGCTGGCCCGCGACTGGAGCCGGCCGGCCGACACCGCGCTGTGGACCCGGGCGCGGGACACCGTCCTGGAGCAGGTGATGGACCGCGGCTGGAGCGACGAGGAGAAGGCGTTCGTCCAGCACTACGACGGTGGTGTCCTGGACGCCTCGCTCCTGCTCGTCCCGCGGATCGGCTTCCTCGGCGCGAAGGACCCCACATGGCTGTCCACGCTCGACGCGATGGGCCGGACGCTGGTCTCCGACAGCCTCGTCTACCGCTACGACCCCGCCGCCTCCCCGGACGGCCTGCGCGGCTCGGAAGGCACCTTCAGCCTGTGCACCTATCTGTACGTCGACGCGCTGGCCCGCTCCGGCAGGCTGGCCGAGGCCCGCTACACCTTCGAGAAGATGCACACCTACGCGAACCACGTCGGTCTCTTCGCCGAGGAGGTGGGCCCGAGCGGCGAGCAACTGGGCAACTTCCCGCAGGCGTTCACCCATCTGTCGCTGATCATGGCCGCCACGACGCTCGACCAGGCACTGGACCGGCTGCGCGACTGAACGCGGGGCCGGGACCGGCTACACCCGCGCGCCGTGCACATGCTTCGGCTCCGCCAGCAGGCCGTAGATGACCAGCAGGGAGACGAGCATCGTGAACAGCGACCACCACGGGTAGACCGGCAGGAAGATCATCTGCGCGACCAGGCTGAACACGGCCAGGCAGATACCCGCCAGCCGCGCTCCCCTGGATCCCACGAGCACACCGAGACTCAGCACGGCCATGACGATGCCGACGGCGACGAAGATCCAGCCCCAGGCCGTGTAGTTGAGGATCAGCAACCGGTTGCCCTCGGAGTACACCTTCGAGTAGTAGCCGTGGTTGAAGACCGCCACAAAGCCGGTGAGGAGGTTGAACAGAGCACTGACCATCAGCAGGATCCCGGCGAAGGCCACCCAGTGCGAGCGTTCCATCGACGGTACGAGGTCGTCGGGCTCGGAAGCTTGTCGCTGCATGGAAACCATGAGATCCAGGCCGGGGGCGGACCGCAATCCGCACTGGCCCGTTGGTGTCGTTCGGGGGCGCGGCCCGGCCCCGCGCTCGGGTCACCGGGTGCCCGCCGGCGCCGGACGCCTCAGTCCGCCCGTACCCGTCCCGGTGTCCTGACCGGAGCGAGCAGGATCGCGGTGTCCCGGGCGCCCGGCTGCGGGGTCCGGGTGTCGGTGACGGGATCCAGCCGCCCGTCGGGGCGTACGAGGAACAGCAGCGCGTGTCCGTCCGGGATGCCGTCGGCGGCGGAGCCGGAGACGATCCGGGCGCCGTCCTCGTAGCGCCGGGCCAGTTCAGGTCTGCTCAGCCCGGTCCCGAACAGGGTGTCACCGCTCGTGTAGGGCGCCACTACGCCATGACTCAGACCGGGCGGTCCCAGCCGGTGGACGAACCCGTCGACCGTGCCGCGCAGGGTCTCCGAGGCCAGCGCGTTGAAGTCGTCCTCCTCGGTGAGCAGCAGGACGCCGGTGATGCCTTCGAGTTCGGCTCCCTCGCCGGTGGCCGCGGCGAGCAGCTCCCCCGGTGCCAGGCGCAGTCCGGCGCCCCGGATCAGGTCGCGCTGTTCCTCCCGTCCGGCCCACATCAGCACGTCCAGGCCGGCGGAGCGCAGCGCGCTGCCCAGGTCGATGGCCCAGGGGTCGCCGCCCACGAGCAGCGGGCGGGCCCGGGCCGGACGGAGCGCGC
>NZ_JBSFZS010000236.1:0-6093 GCF_053600395.1 Streptomyces sp. NPDC005070
CCTCGAATGCGCCCTCGTCAAACGCCCTCGACCGCGCCCGCGTGGGCTTCCGCCGTCCGGGCTGCGGACGGCGAGGCCGGAGCATCTGAGGCGGCCGTTCCTGGAGGCCGGCCCCTGGCTGCGGACCTTCGTGCGGCACCGGCCCGTGCTGGCCCAGGGCCATGAATGGCTCCCGGAGGCGGCCGCGGTCCGGGGCGCCGGCCAGGCGCCGCGGGCGGGTGACGAACCGTTGATCGCGCCGGTGATCGAACCGCTCAGCGAGCGCGAGCGGGAGGTGCTGGAGCGGCTGGCGCAGATGATGTCGAGGGACGAGATCGCGGCCGATCTGCATCTGTCGGTCAACACGGTCAAGACCCATCTCAAGAGCGTCTACCGCAAGCTCGCCGCGACCCGCCGGGGCGAGGCCGTACGACGGGCCCGCGACCTGCACCTCCTGTGAGCCGCGGACCCGTCGCGTCGGACGCCGGCCCGGCCCGGTCGAGCCCGGCCCGGCCCGGCCCGGTCCGGCGCCGTCGTCGGCTACGGCGTGTCCGAGTCCGGCCGTGCCACGCAGAGTGCCCAGATGACGAATCCGTACAGGGCTATGAGCGTCAGCGACCAGACGGGGTAGTACGGGATGTCGAGGAAGTTGGCGATGATCAGCAGCGCGGCGATGCCGACGCCGATCACCCGGGCCCAGGTGGCCGCCGTGAACAGGCCGAGGCTCACGACCACGGCGACCGCGCCGAGTGTCAGGTGGATCCAGCCCCAGCTCGTCAGGTCGAACTTGAACACGTAGTTCTGGCTGGTGACGAAGACGTCGTCCTCGGCGATGGCCATGACGCCCCGCAGGATGTCCAGGACGCCGGAGACGAACAGCATCACCGAGGCGAAGATCATCAGGCCGCTCGCGGCCGTCAGAGTGGCCTTGGAGCGGGTGTGATGCTGGGTGGTTGCCATGGCGAGACCTCCGTTGCACGGGCTGCGACCGCAGCCACTCACCCCCGAGCCTGCGACACCCGGGGCCCCACCGGCCTCACCCCCTAAGGGTGACGGTGAACGGACATGCCTCCGCTCAGTGGCCCAGCAGCGCCCTCAGACCGGGCTGGAGCAGATCACCGTGAGCCCGTACGAGGTCGTCGCACAGGTCCCAGATGTGCTCGACGGGGAGAGCCGCGGCCGTCGCGGGGTCGGCCATCGCGGCGTGCCGGATGTGGCGCGGCTCGTCGTCCGTGGCGGCGCGGACCACCAGGTCGTTGACGGACACGTACGCGCTGTTCAGCGCCGCGCACTGCGGGGGCAGCGCGCCGACACGGGTCGGCCGCACTCCCAGCGCGTCCGTCAGGCAGGGGACCTCGACGACGCAGTCCGCCGGGAGGTTGTCGATCAGACCGCGGTTGGGCACGTTGCCGTAGACCGTGCGGGGGGTGCCGGTCAGGGTGCTGTGGATGATCTGCGGCGCGTACTCCAATGTGCCCTCGACGGGCAGGGGCACGCCGGAGGCCAGGGCGTCGCGGGTGCGCCGGTAGCTCGCCGCGTTCTCCTCGACGATGTCCAGATAGGCGCCCACCGGCAGTCTGAGCCGCTCGATCTCGCTGTCGTGGTGGAGGTACCAGGGCACGTACTCCGAGGAGTGCTCGCTCGTCTCGGTGGGGTAGTGGCCGAGGCGGCGGTACATGTCCACCCGGACCCGGCGCAGCAGCTCCGGGTCCTTGGCGATGGCCTCGTCCAGGAGCGGGTAGAGGTCCTGGCCCGCGCGCTCGAAACGCAGCACCCACGCCTGGTGGTTGACCCCGGCGGCCAGATGGGTGACCTCCTCGAAGGGGACGCCGACGAGCTCGGCGAGGTCGTGCATCGTCCAGTGCACCGAGTGGCACAGGCCGGTGACGCGCAGTTTCGGGGCGATGCGGCTCAGATAGAGGACGTTCATCGCCATGGGGTTGGTGTAGTTCAACAGCAGCGCGTCCGGGCAGAGTTCGGCCATGTCGGAGGCGAGCGCGCGGAGCACCGGGAAGGTGCGCAGGGCCCGGAAGATGCCGCCGATGCCGAGGGTGTCGCCGATGGTCTGGCGCAGTCCGTAGCGGGCGGGCACGGCGAAGTCGGTGCGGGTCGCGGCGTCCATGCCGACCTGGATGATGTTGATGACGAAGTCGGCGTCCTCCAGCGCCGCCCGGCGGTCGCGATGCGCGGTGATCACGGGCCGCGCGCCGCGAACGTCGGCGATGTACCGGGCGGCGCCCTCGGCGGTGTCGAGCCGCTCCTGGTCGATGTCGTGCAACGCGATCCGCGCGTGGGCGAGTTCGGGGAACGTGAACAGGTCGGCCAGCAGCCCCTGGGTGAACACCACGCTCCCGGCTCCGATGAAGGCGATCTTGGGGGCGGTGACGTCGTTCATGAAGGACTCCTGGTCTCGCGGGTGCGGAGGGCTGGTGGAACGGCGGGGAGGTGCCCGCGGGCCGCGGCGAGGGCCTCGTCCCAGGTGGGCTGTGCCGCTGTGCCGCCGTGCGCTCGTGCCGAGAGCGAACCGCAGGCCGCGGCCACCGTGAGCGCGGAGCGCAGGTCGAGTCCGCGCAGGGTCGCGGCGACGAAACCGGCGTCGAAGCTGTCGCCCGCGCCGACGGTGTCCACGGGGTCGACGGCCACGGCAGGCGCGTGCGTGAGCACTGTCCCGGTGTGGGCGAGGGCGCCGTTCGCGCCGTCCTTGACCACGACCGTCGGTCCCCGGCCGGCCAGGACGGCGGCGGCCGGGCCGGGTTCGGCCGCCCCGGACAGCGCCGAGGCCTCGGCCGCGTTGGGCAGCAGGAAGTCGGTGAACTCCAGGACAGGAAGCAGGAGTTCCGGGTCCCAGCGGCCGGCCGGATCGTCATTGGTGTCGAGTGACGTGGTCGCGCCGGTCTCCCGTGCCAGGGCGAACAGCGGTGCCAGAGAACCCGCCAGACGGGGCATCAGGAAGAACGAGGCCGCGTGCACGTGCCGGGAGGCCACGATCAGCTCCGGCGGCACGTCCTCGGCGCCGGTCGCGGTGAGACAGCCCGGCGCCGTGAGGATGGCCCGGTCCCCGTCCCCGGTGGTGACGACCGTCGTGAGCGGTGTGGGCCGGACCGGGTCGGTGGCCAGGAAGGCCACGTCGACGCCGCGCCCGGCGAGCGCCTCGCGCACGAAGGCGCCCGCGGGGTCGTCGCCCACCCGGCCCGCGAACGCGACCCGCAGCCCGAGCCGCGCCGCCCCGCACGCCATGATCGCGGCGGAGCCGCCGAGCACCAGACCCGCGTGCTCGACGAGCTGTTCGCGCTGCCCGAACTCCAGGGGGCCGCGCAACGGGCCGACGACGACATCCGGATTCGCGTCGCCGACGACGAGGAGATCGAAGGATTTCACGGTGGCCTAGCCCTTCAGACCGCTCGAAGTGAGCGACTGGACAAAGGTCTTCTGCGCGAGCAGGAACGCGACCAGCACGGGCAGCACGGTGATGACGTTGCCCGCCATCACCGCCGACCACCGCGTGTGGTGCTGTCCCTGGAAGGTCGTCAGACCGAGCTGCAAGGTGTACCGCGTGTCGTGGTTGATCGCGATGAGCGGCCAGGACAGGTCGTTCCAGGTGCTCAGGAACGTCAGCACCGCGACCGTGGCCAGCGCGGGCCGGGCCAGCGGCAGCACGATCGAGAACAGCACCCGCAGCCGCGAACACCCGTCGATCCAGGCCGCCTCCTCCATCTCCCGGGGCAGCCCCAGGAAGAACTGCCGGAACAGGAAGACCGCGAACGGGGTGACGAGCGAGGGCACGATCAGCGCGCCGAGCGTGTCGATGAGCCCCAGTTCCTTCATCACCAGGAAGGTCGGGATCATCGTGAGCTGGAAGGGGATCACCATCGTCGCGAGCATCAGGGCGAGCAGCGTCCGCGATCCGGCGAACCGCATCCGCGCGAAGGCGTAGCCGCCGAGCGCCCCGAGCAGCAGATTCGACAGCACGGCCGCGACCGCGACGATCAGCGAATTGGCGAACCAGCGGGGGAACATCGCGTTCCCGAGCACATACCGGTAGCCGCCCAGGTCGATCCCCTTCGGCCACAGCGCGGGCGGGAACCGGTTGATCTCCGCGTCGGACATCACCGAGCTGAGCACCAGCCACACCAGCGGCAGCGCGAAGCACAGGGTCAGCGGCGCCAGCAGCAGATGCCGGCCGCTGGGTCGTCGCCGGGAGGGCGTGGGTGAACTCATCGGACCGCTCCTTCGGTACGTTCCTGCCGGCGTCGTACGAGACGCAGCGCGCCGCCCGCCACCAGCAGGGCGACCGCGAGGACGTACGCCGCCGCGGCCCCGTAGCCCGCCGTGAACGTCTGGAACGCCTGCTGCCAGACGAAGTAGACGACCACGCCGGTCGAGCCGAGGGGGCCGCCCTTCGTCGTCACATAGATCAGGTCGAAGACCTGGAGGGCCGTGATGAGCTGCCACAGCAGCAGGAACACGGTGACCGGGGTGAGGGTCGGCAGGACGATGTGGCGCAGCACCCGCCAGCGGCCCGCCCCGTCGATCCGCGCGGCCTCCACGAGTTCGGGCGGCACGTCCTGGAGCGCGGCCAGATAGACGACGACGCAGAACCCGACACCGCTCCACAGCGAGATCAGCACCAGCAGATAGATCGCCTGGTCCGGGTCGGTGAGAAAGCCCTGCGGGGACAGCCCGAGCTTGTGCAGCAGGGAGTTCGCGGCACCGAACTCGGGATCGAGGATGAACGAGAAGAGCACGCCCTGCGCGGTCGCCGAGACGACGAACGGAACGAAGACGAGCGTGCGGTAGAGGCCGATGAACCGGATACGCCGGTTCAGCGCCAGGGCCAGCATCAGCCCGCCGAGCAGGCTGAGCGGCACGTACAGGGCGGCGTACAGCAGCGTGTTGCCCACGGCCGTACGGAAGTTGGGGTCCTGGGCCAGGGCCCGGTAGTTGTCGAGGCCGACCCAGCGGCCCGGGGTGACCAGATCGTCGGCGCGGAAGGACAGGAGCAGCGACCACACGACGGGCACGATGCTCAGGCCGAGGATCACGACGACCGCCGGGCCGATGAAGGCCCAGGCGGTGGCCGTCTCATGGCGGCCGCGGCGGCGGGCGGCGCGCCGTGCGGCGGCAGGGGTCACCGCGGGGCCGGGTACGACGGTGAAGGCGCGGGGAAGGGTGGACATGACGGCCTCCTTCAGCCGGAAGTCGGCTGGGAACGTCTGAAGTCGGGTTCACCGGGGACGAGCGGGAGTCACCTGGGGATGAGCAGGGCCGCGTCGGCCGTGTCGGCGCACCGGCGGAGAGCGTGGGCGGGGGAGTCCTTGCCGAGGAGGACCGAGACGATCGCGGCGCCGAGCGCCTGGGAGATCTGCGGGTAGGCCGCGTGCACGGGCCGGACCCGGGCGGAGGCCAGGGTGTCGGTGAACACGCCGAGTCCGGTGGTCGTCCGGGCGTGCTCGCGCCACTCCGGACGCCTGGCGGTGCCCGAGCAGAGCGGGAGGCTGCCCGCCGCGACGTCCCAGCGCGCGTCCTGGGCCGGCCGGTTCATCCAGCGCACGAACTCGACGGCCGCGCGGGAACGGGCGGAACCGTTGTCGAACACGGTCCAGGTGTCCGGCCCTGAGATGGTGACCGGCCTGCCGCTGTACGTCGGGAGCGGGACGACGTCGTAGTCGACCTTCGCGGTGACGATGTCCGGAAGCTGCCAGGGTCCGGTCGCCACCATCGCCATCCGGCCGCTCAGGAACACCTGGTACATCTGCTCGCTGCCGGGCTTCGGGTCGACGTACACGCTCTTGTCGTGGGCCAGTCGGGCGACCGTCGTGAGGGCCCGGGTGCCCTGCTCGGCGAAGCCGATCCTCTTGCCGTCGGCGGCGACCACCTCGCCGCCGAGGTCCCAGATCATCGGCCACAGCCGCCAGACGGTGTCCTCGTCGCCGGTGCCCGGCCAGCCCGTGCCGAACACCCCGCGCCCGGGATCGGTGAGTCTGCGGGCGGTGTCGGTGAACTCGTCCCAGCTCCAGCCCGCCTTGGGGAAGGGGACCCCGGCCTGCCGGAACAGCTTCTTGTTGTAGACGACGGCCAGCGAGTCGAGCACGGCCGGGGCGGCGCGCACCTTGC
>NZ_JBSFZS010000237.1:0-6090 GCF_053600395.1 Streptomyces sp. NPDC005070
CTTCGAGATCAACTACCCCTTCGTGTATCCCTCGATGAAGGCCAACAACCCCAAGCTCTTCAAGCAGTTCCGATGGGCGCCCTACCCGGCGGTGGCCGCCCAGATAGCCGGTGAAGCCCAGGACGAGAATGCGCATGCGGTGGTCAGGCTCCCTTGAGCAACAGAGACTTGCGGGTGGTGAACTCGGCGTTGGCCCGGTCGTAGTCGTCCGGGCGGCCGATGTCGAGCCAGTACCCGTCGAACTCGTAGGCGTGCGGCTCGCTGCCCCTCCCCAGCAGGTCGAGGACCAGCTCGTCGAAGCCCAGCGGCAGCCCCGGTGTGTAGCCTTCGAGCGTGGAGCGCGACAGGCCGTACACGCCCATGGAGACGCGGTAGTCGATGCTCGGCTTCTCGGTGAAGGCGACCACCTTGCGGTCGTCGGTGGTCAGCACGCCGAAGTCGATGCGTACCTTGCGCGCGTACGTCGCGATGGTCAGCGGGGCGCCCGAACCGCGGTGCCGCAGCAGGAGGTCGCCGAAGTCGAGATCGGTGAGCACGTCGCCGTTCATGACCAGGAACGACTCGGGCAGCCGGTCGCGCATGGTCAGCAGCGGGCCCATGGTGCCGAGCGGGCTCTCCTCGGTGGAGTAGTCGATGGCCAGGCCCCATTGGGACCCGTCGCCGACGTAGGCGCGGATGATCTCGCCCAGGTGACCCACGGCGATGGTGCAACTCGTGAAGCCGGACGAGACGAGCTGGCGGAGCACGATCTCCAGGATGGCGTGCTGGTCGCCGATGGGAACGAGGGGTTTGGGCAGGGCGGTGGTGTAGGGCCGCAGCCGAACGCCCTTGCCTCCGGCCAGAATCACTGCGTGCATGGGGTGCTTTCCTTAGTGGTGCGTGGCGAACGGGGTCAGATGTTGTAGATGCCGGTCTTGTAGCGGGCCAGGTTCGCCGGTTCACGGAAGAACTCGACGGTCCGCGCGAGCCCTTGTTCCAGGTCGTGGGCGGGGCTCCAGCCCGTCGCCCCGGTCAGCCGGGTCGCGTCGGCGACCAGCCGCATCACCTCGGAGCCGGCCGGCCGGATGCGCCCCTCGTCCTCGCGCACGTCGAGTGCGGTGTCCATCACCTTGCCGATCAGCGCCACCAGGTCGCCGACCGAGATCTCCCCGCCCGTACCGGCGTTGAAGGTCCTGCCCACGACCCGGTCCGCGGGCGCCGTGCCCACGGAGAGGAACGCCTGCGCGGTGTCCTTGACGAAGGTGAAGTCGCGGGTGGGCCGCAGATCGCCGAGGGTGATGACGCGTTCGCCGGCGGCCACCTGGCCGATGACGGTGGGGATGACCGCGCGCATCGACTGGCGCGGGCCGAAGGTGTTGAACGGCCGCAGTGTCACCACGGGCGTGTCGAAACTCGCGTGGTAGCTGTCGGCCAGCCGGTCCGCGCCCGCCTTCGAAGCGGCGTACGGGGACTGGGTGTTGATGGGGTGGTCCTCGGTGATGGGCACGGTCCGGGCGGTGCCGTAGGTCTCGCTGGTGGAGGTGTGCACGAGCCGGGGTGTGCCGAGCGCGCGTACCGCCTCCAGCACGTTGAGGGTGCCGGTGACGTTGGTGTCCACATAGCTGTGCGGTGCCTGGTAGGAGTACGGGATCGCGATGAGCGCGGCCAAGTGGTAGACGCAGTCGGCGCCTTCGGCCAGCCCGCGTACCGAACCCGGATCCCGGACGTCGCCCAGCACGATGTCCACCTGGTCCAGGACGTCGGGGTGCAGGGTCTCCAGCCAGCCGTACGAGGAGAAGGAGTTGTACTGCGCCATGGCCTTCACCCGATGCCCGGAGGCGACCAGCGCCTCGGTGAGGTGGGAGCCGATGAAACCCTCGGCTCCGGTGACGGCGGCGAGCGGTTGGGTGGTCAACTCGTTGGTCCTTCCGGTTGGTTGTTCGTGAGATGGGTGATGGGTGATGGGTGGTGCGGACGGCGGCACGGCGGCCCTCCGGATCCGTCCGGAAGGGCGGTGCGGGATGGTTCAGGCGTGCGGGGCCGGTCGCCCCAGCAGCCGCACGGCACAGGCCGCCAGACACAGGCAGGCAGTACCGCAGGACAGGCTCAGCACGTCGGTGCCCGGCAGGGAGCGGAGCACGGTGGCCGAGGCGGCACCGCAGGCAGCCGCCAGACAGACCACGGCCGGCTGCCAGGCGGCCCCGAACGCCTGGAGCAGCAACGCGGTCCACAGCGTGGCCGCGAGCAGCAGCAGCGGGGCCGGCTCCGCGCCGGTGAGCAGGGCCGCGGGCAGCAGCGGGAGCACGTAGAGAAGGAGACAGAGGCCGAGGACGCCGGTCGAACGCACCAGGAAGGCGGCGGGCGTCGCGGTCGCCCGCAGCACCGACACCGACATCCCCCGATACCGGTACAGCAGCCACTCCGCCGGTCCCATGCTGAGGGTCAGCACGACCACGGCGTACGGATGCTGCCGGCCCTCCAGCAGCACCAGCACCCCGGCGGACAGCCCGAACACGCCGTACGGCAGCGACCGCAGCAGCGAGGGACGGGCCGTACCCGGGACCGGGGAGGCGGCGAGCGCCGCCCGCAGTGCCCGGCCGGCCCCGGCGACCGAGCCGAGTACGGACAGCAGCGCCAGGGCGACCCGCGGCACGGGGCCGGGGTCCCACCAGGGCAGCGCCGCCGCGCCGGCGATCAGCGGGGTGAGCGCGGCCAGCAGCAGCCGCTCCCCGCCGAGGACGAGCAGCACCCCGGCGGCCGCGAGATACACCGACTGCGCCGCGGCGACCTCGATCGCGGTGCCGGACCCGCCGGTCAGCCCCGCGGTCAGCGCCCCGGCCGCCGTCGCGGTGAGCGCGCCGAGCGGCGCCCCCGCGAGCAGGGTCCGGCCCGCTTCCCGCCGGCCGGTGGCCATCCGCACGTAGGCGCGGTGGCCGAGCGCCTGGCCCCAGGCCCAGGAGACGAGGCCGGCCACCACCAGGACGCTGAGAGCACGCCCCGCGTGCCACAGCGGCGCGGTCAGCAGGTAGGCGAGGCCCGGCAGAGCGAACAGTGCCCCGCGCAGCGCGCAGCGCACATGGTCCGGACGCCAGGGGTCGGCCGGTCGCGGCGGCTCCGGAAAGGTGCGCGGCACCCGCTCGTACAGCGCGGAGGCGAGCGAGAAGAGGTTCGGATGCCCGTACCGCTCCTGGATGACGTCGGCGGTCAGCCCCTCCGACTCCAGCAGGGCCGCCACCTCGTACGGGTGGACCGCCGGGCCGATGCCGTCCGCCAGTTCGGCGGCGAGCCGGTCGACCGCGTCCCGCTCCGCACCGGGGCCGGACCGGGCGGGCGCGCGGGCGGCGGCGAGCCGCAGGGACAGCGTGTCGCCGCCCGTGCCGCCCGGTTCCAGCGCCATCGGTCCGCTCATCCGACGAGGCTCCTCGACCTGGACGCGGCCGCGCGGCCGGCCGGTACCGCCGGAGGGGCGCCGGCCGGTGCGGGAACGCGCGGGCCGGTCCCGCCGAGCGCCGACAGTTCGCGGTAGATGGTCCGGAACGTGTCGACCGTCTGCCGCAGGGTGAACTGCTCGATGACGCGCAGCCTGGCCGCCTCGCCCATCGATGCGCGCCGCCCGGCGTCGCCGAGCAGTTCGAGGGCGGCGGCGGCCATGGCGGCCGGTTCGCGTGGCGGGACGACGAGACCGCTGTCGCCGACCGCCTCGCGCACCCCGCCCACGTCCGTGGAGACGGTCGCCCGCCCGCACGACATGGCCTCGATCAGGGTGAACGGGAATCCCTCGCTGATGCTGGAGAGCATCACGACGCTGCCCGCCGCGTAGGCGTCCTTGATGTCGTCCACACGGCCCTCGAAGGTGACCGCCTCCGCCTGGCCCAGTTCGGCGGCCAGCGCCTCGCAGCGCTCGCGGTAGGCCTCGCCGCCGCGCGGGGTGCCGCCGAACAACCGGAGCCGTGCGTCCGGGAGATGCGCCCGAACGAGCGCGAACGCCCGGATCAGGGTCTCCAGGTCCTTGATCGGGTCGACGCGCCCGGCCCAGCTCAGCGTCGGGCACTCCGGCTCCGGGCCGGCGTGCGGGAAGGCGGCCGGGTCCACGCCGTTGTAGACGGTACGGATCGACTCGGGCGCGGCACCGCCCTGTTCCTCCCACAGCCGGTTGTAGCGGTTGCCCGGAGTGATCAGGGCCGCGCGCCGGTAGGTCTCCTCGGCGAGCAGCCGGAAGAAGCCCAGCACGACCGCCTTGACCGGCCAGCGGTACGGGGCCGTGCGGTAGCCGAGGTAGCGCTCGCGCAGATAGACGCCGTGCTCGGTCAACAGCAGCGGGACGCCGTGCCGTTGGAGCGCGGCGAGGCCCGGCAGTACGGCGACGCCGCCGCTGACCGCGTGCGCCACCCCGTGTTCGGGCAGCGGCGCGGTGAGCGGGCGCAGCGCGTGCTCCAGCAGGGCGGTCGCGGTGATGGCGTCGTGCAGGGTCGGCCGGGCCTCGCGGACGGCCAGTCCCGGGCGGTTCCACACGCCGGTCAGGACGCCGATCGCCCGGTCGCCGCGCAGGAAGGGACTCAGCGTCCCGTCCGCCGCGGCCCGCGCCATTGCGTACAGGGCGGTGGCGAAGCCGTCCTCGGCGCACGGATCGAGCAGGGCGGCCAGGAACTGTTCGTAGGCGGCGGTGAGTTGCCTGCGGCGCCGGCCGCGTGGCGGGCGGCCGGCGGGCACGGGCCCCCACATGGGGACCGTGACGACGTCCGAGACCTGTGCCGGAATGTCCCACACGGCGGGTTCACGTCCGGTGCCGGTCACGGCGATGACGCCGAAGTCGAAGTCGGGCATGCCGGCGACGAGTTGGTCGCACCAGACACTGACGCCGCCGTGACTGTGCGGGTAGGTGCCTTCGGTGAGCAGGGTGACGCGCGTCGTGCTGCGGCGCGCGCCGCGGGGAACGTGCATGGATGTGCTCCACGGCCGAGGTTGGGGTGGTCGGGCCCGTCCCGTCCGCGAAGGCGCGTACGGGATCTTCGGTCGGTGCGCGGCTCAGTTGTCCGGGCTGTGGGCGACGTGCTCGGGCGCGCCCGTCGGCAGGTCGTGGCCGTCGCGTACGTGCGCGGCGTTCGCGTGCGCCGGGCCGGCCGGCGGGCCGGTCGAGGCGCTGAGCGCGCCGACAGTGGGCGCGGTCGCGCGAATGGTCCGCTTCATGCGGTGAAGTCCCCTCCCCGGGCAGGGGTGAGCACCGCTCCCTCGGAGCGGACCAACCCCCTGGCGCGACGCCACAGCCCCCCTCAGACGTGGTCGTCGTCGCGTCACATAGTGGTCTGTCTGTGGAGCTTTTGTGCGCTTGCTACAGGAGATGACGGAAAAGCGTGTCAACCGGAAGGGTGATCGTCGAGCGCGGCGTCGACGCCGCGACCGTCACGTTGAGCCGTCGGGTGATTACCCAGCGAAACGTTACTGTGCCTGTCCGGAACGGGCCCGAGCGGATCCGGAACAGTGCGGTCCGCCCTGTGGGGCGCCGGTGGTCCACGCCGCGACGAGTTCCGGCTGATTCGTCGGTTTCAGGCCACCCCGAACCGGGTCTGTGAAGTATCCGTGGGCCGCGGGTGTCAGCGGCCGGGGAGGGGACACCCGTCAACCTCCGGCGGAAAGAACGAGTTGGAGGATTCTTCGTGAACGAGAACCTTTGGGGTTACGCCCCGACCAGCGGGCACACGCCCGACGACGATCTCTCCGGCTACCGGGTGGAAGCTGCCGACGGCCACATCGGCAAGGTCGACAAGCACTCCGACGAGGTCGGTTCCCAGTACATCGTCGTCGACACCGGCGTCTGGATCTTCGGCAAGCAGGTCCTGCTGCCCGCCGGAACGATCACGTCGGTCCGTCACGAGGACAGGACGATCCATGTGGCCCGGACCAAGGACGAGATCAAGGCGGCGCCGGAATTCGACAAGGAGAAGCATCTCGGGGATCCGCATTACCGCGACCAGCTCGGCGGCCACTACGGCTCCGGTCACTGACGCGACGCCGACCGCCGGTGCCGCCCCCGAAACGGGGGGGACCCGCGGTGGGTAAAAGGCAACGGGAACAGACGGCTGAAACAGCGGCACCGGCAGGACCGGGGGGTCC